>CAZCPK010000083.1:0-11427 GCA_964500755.1 uncultured Anaerolineales bacterium | reverse complement strand
GGCGCACTCGCTGCCCTACTCCTCGCGTTTACCGCGCCGGAGCAGCGCAAGAGCCAGCAGCGCCAGCAACAGCAGGACGAAGGAGCCGTATCCATCGAGGAAGTGCTGCACCGCCGGCGGCAGCCAGCCAGAGTGCGGCTGGGACGTCCGGGGAGCCCCCCCCACGCCGGGCAGAAAGACCTGGGTAGTGGCCTCGGTGGTCGGCGTGGGCAGCGGTGACGCTACGCCTTCAGCTCGCAGCGTGGAGGCCGGGGGAGCATCTGCGTCACCGCAGATTTCGACAAAGGTGATCTCCGGCGGGCGAACCGAGCCATCGCCCCAGACCCACGCGTCGACGTCTCCGTCGCGCAGCGTCCAGGCGTCGACGCCGACGCCCGAATACGCCCACGAGCCGTCGGCTTCCCGATGGAAGTAGGACCAGTAGGCGCAAGGGGCGCCCTTACAGGCGCAGAAGCAATCGGAGGCGGGACAGCCTTGATCACCAAGGGCGCAGACGGCGGACCCCGTGCTGCCGGCGCTGGTGGTCACCGAGAGGCCCGCACGCCGTAGCAGTTCCCTACCACTGAGCTCCTCTGCATCAAAAACGACACAGTACGTAGAGACGCCCCCCTCCTCACCGACGACGACCAGGCCCGCGTGCGGCCGTCCATCCTCCATCTCTTGAGCGGCGCCGGTAAAGGAGAGCGATAGCGCCAAGAGCGCAAGGAGGGAGAAGAGGCCGAAGCCTCTTCTCCTCCTGCGGATTCCGACCCTGCTCACGCTGCGCTCCACTGCTCACGTAGGGCGAACCCCACAGCCAGCAGTAGGCCGCCGCCAGCGAGTAGCGTCAAGGGATAGCCACCGGAAGTGCCGGAGGCCGGCAGCAGCGCCTCATCCGCTGCCGGGACTTCATCCGTCAGCACCGGGAGTGCCACCAGGTCCATGCCGGCGACGGCCTGCACGGCCTGCGCCGTCGCCAAAACGTTGGGACCGGGCACGTCGGCCTTCCACTGGACGCCGCCGCTCTCCCCATCCCAGAGCGCCAACAACGCATCTTCAGGACTCTCGCCCTCCGGCGCCCAATCTGAGGCCGGCTCACCCAGCGCGCTTAACGCCTGCCAGACCACGGCGGTCGAGTTGGCGTCGGTCTCGGTACCAAAATCTGAGGGCTTCTGCCAGGGAAAGCCGCCGTCGGCGTTCTGCATCGCCTCAAGATAGGGAAGCGCGGCCCGCGCCGTCTCGTCCTCTCCCAACGCCACAAACGCCTGAACAGCCAGCGCTGTCGTGTTGGTGTCGGCCGCCGTCGGATCACTTTCCCCCATCATAGCCCAGGCGCCGTCCTCGTTCTGGGTGGAGCGCAGCCGCTCGACCGCGTCCTCGGGCACGGCGGCGCCGGCGTTGTGCAACGCCAGGATCGCGTAGGCATGCGCGAAGAGCGAATCGCCAAACTGTCCAGTATCGGCGGACTGCTGATCGAGCAGCTGCCGGATCAGGTCCGCGCCCCCGAAGTCCCGCGCATCTCGCCCCAGCGCCTCGGCAGCGAGGATCACCCGACTGAGGTCGGCGGCACTCTCCACCGTCCCGTTCTCCGCCTGAGCCGACAGATAATCGAGGGGCGAGGGCGACCACGTTCGCGGATCTTCATCCGCTGCTACAGCCGCCAGTATCACCTCAACCGTCGTGCCCAGATCCGAACCCTCGGCGAAAGCGTTGGTAACCCCCCCATCATCCTGCTGATTGGTCCTGAGCCACGTCAAGGCGTCGTCAATTTCCGACCGCTCCGCAGCGCCGACCGGCCCAATCAACACACCTAACAAAGCCAAAGTCCACATCAATGTCGCCAGTTTCTTCAACATATTGCTCCTTACAAAGATACGTCGAAAGTCAAAGGTCAAAGGCCATTCTCACAAAGAAAAAGCCCTCCTCGCCAGGGGCAAAGAGGGCAACACAAGCCAGTTTGGATTGCGTGCCACCTCCTTTCCGCGAAGGCAGTGAACACCGATCTGAGCGGAGTGTCGGGCTCAACGTGAGACGAACTCACGAGGATACCGTTGCGGGACAGCGCCGGATTCTCACCGGCCTTCCTCACCTTAGCCGCTGGCGACAATTCATATCGCTACCAGCGGACCCAAATCGCGGTATTTATCTGGGGCCGATCAGATCGATCGACCCTTACACTTCACAGCTTGAGTATAAACAGGACGAGCAGGACGTCAAGCCCGGGTCAAGCCTCCGGCGTCTGATAGAGCTCCAGCAGCACACCCCGGGCGCTCTTGGGATGGACGAAGGCGTAGCGAGTGCCGTCGGGATGCTCGCGAATCTCCGTCGCCATGCGACCACCGGCAGATTCGATGCGTTCAACCGCCGCGTCAATGTCGTCGGTCTGCATGCAGATGTGGTGGATACCCTCACCACGCCTATCGATAAACCGTCCAATGCTGTTCTCGGAATCCAGCGGACGTAGTAGTTCCAGTTCGGATTCGCCCGTAGGCAGGAAGGCGATCTCCACGCCCTCCGCCGGTACCTCGCGACGTCCGGCTACCTCGACGCCTAAAGCGTCGCGGTAGAACTCCAGCGCCGCATCCAGATCTTTGACCGCAATTGCGATGTGATGAATGTGCATTGTGCCTCCCTGTGTTTAAGTATCGATCACGGATAATGCTACCGCATCTTCACAAATGGTAAAGTGACGTCATTGAAAAACCGGGCGATTCGCGCCACGGCATAATTCATGTTAGGATAAGGATGTACCTCCCACGTCGCCAGCCTCGTCTTCACCCTGAATCTCTCGTCCCTGGCGCCGCCGTTATTCACCAGGGCGTTCCTGTTCTGGCAACGCCGACTCTGGGGCTGCGTGCTGGCGACCACGCTGCACCTCAGAAGCGCAGCCGACACTGAGCTACAGATACTTGAATAACGTCAATATACACAAAAGGAGCCGGAGATGACAACAGCAGATCCCCTTTTCATCGGCGTTGACCTGGGCGGCACGAATATTGAGGCCGCAGCGGTCCGAAACGGGAAGATACTCCAGATCAAAAAGAAAAAGACCCGCCCGGAGAAGGGGGTCGACGCTGTCATTGACCGCATCGAGGCGACCGTGCGCAAGGCCATGAAGAAGATGGACGCCGCTCCGTCGGACTTCGCGGCGCTCTGTATCGGTGCGCCCGGCGCGGTGGATCCGGCGACCGGGATGGTTCACGACGCACCCAACCTGGACTGGCGAGACGTGCCGCTGGGCCCCAGGTTGCAGGAGCGCCTGGAGATCCCGGTCATCGTCGACAACGACGTAAACGTCGGCGTGCTCGGCGAGTACGTCTACGGAGCGGGACGCGGTGCGTTGCACATGGTCGGTATCTGGGTCGGGACGGGGATCGGCGGCGGCATTGTCGTCGACGGTCACGCGCTCTACGGCTAGCGCGGGGCCGCCGGCGAGATCGGACATACGGTCGTGAATCCCCACGGTCGACGATGCGGCTGCGGGCGCGAGGGCTGCGTCGAAGCCTACGCCAGCAAGACGGCGATGTACGAGATGATCCAGGAGCAGATGGCGCGCGGGCGCAAGAGCGTCGTCCCGGAGATTATGGAGGCGAAGGGCAAGCGCCGCATGACGAGCAGCGTAATCGAGGCAGCCTTGGAGGAAGGTGACGCGCTGATGGCCGAGGCGCTGAAGACGGCGCAATTCCACCTGGGTCTGCTCACGGCCAACCTGGTCAATACGCTGGATCCGCAGGTGATCGTCTTCGGCGGCGGGCTGGTGGAACGACTGGGCGAGGATTTCGTCGAACCGGTGGCGCACACAGCGCGGAAGTATTACCTGCAGCAGAAGGATGCGGAGCGCATCCGTATCGTCCCGTCAGCGCTGGGCGACGACGCGGGGCCGGTGGGCGCCTCGGTGGTAGCGTACCGACACTTCCAGTCCCTGGACTAAGCCACCGACTTAAGTCACAGCCTCGACGATGGCCCGATGCACGGCGACGCGCAACGGGCCAATGGACCGGTCCGCGCGCCCATTGTAGACCTCGTTGGTGAGCAACGCCACGACGAGCGCCCGCTCGGGGTCGATCCAGAGCGAGGTGCCCGTAAAGCCGGTGTGTCCAAAAGCCGTCGCACTGAAGGGATGACCGCTGGCCTCAGGATCCGGAGACCAGAGCGCGAAGCCCAGGCCCCGCCGCGTCGCACCCTCCTCCGCCTGCAGGCGCGTCACCTCAGCGACGGTCTCAGGCGTGAGCAGCCGGGGCACACCGTGTCCCAAGAACGAAGCGCCAAAGCGCGCCACCTCCGGCGCGGTGGAGAAGAGTCCGGCATGCGCGGCGATACCGCCCAACCGGGCTGCATTCTCGTCGTGAACCTCGCCTTGGATGCGGCGATTGCGCCACGCGCAGAACTCCGTCGGCGCCACGGCCTCCTGCGCCGGGAGTGCCGGAGCGTAACACGTCCGCTTCAGGGAGAGGGGCTCAAGGACCCGTCCGGTCACGACCGCATCCAACGACCGACCGGCCAATCGTTCAATGGCGATCCCCAGCGTGATGAGGCCAATGTCGCTGTAGACGACGTGTGTGCCGGGCAGATAGGAAAAGAAGGTATTGAGCGCCATCTCACGGGCGGCGGCTGCGTCAGGCAAAAGAAAGAGCGGGCGCCAGGCGGGCAGTCCAGAGATATGGGATAGCAACTGCCGGAACGTCACGCGCCCCGCGTCAACGGGGTGCTTGGACTCACTGACCACGACAACTTCGCCCCGTCGCAATGGATGCTCGTACGGACGAACGGCCCGGATGCCGGAGAAGGTGGGGACGACCGTGCTGACAGGTTGATCCAGCGAGACCGCGCCCGCTTCGACCAGCGTCATAAAGACGGTCACGGCGAAGAGTTTGGTCAGCGAGGCCAGATCAAAACGTGTTGTAAGCGTCGTTGAACGCCGGCGGGTCTCGGGGTCCAGCCAGCCGTAGGCCCGGGCGAAGCGCTCCCCGCCCCGTTGCCAAATCACCAGCTGTGCAGCAGGAAGACCCTCCTCGACAGCTGTGGACAGGATGGCGTCAACCGAGGAAAAATCGACATGGTTCATCCGCTTCAGGTAAGCGCCTTGTGCAACATGGTCATCGCCCACTGCACCAGGTGCTCCTTGTCCATCACCTGCACCTCCTCGTCCACGATTTCTCCCTCCACGTTGATCACCAGGTAAAGCGGGTGTTTCAGACTCTCCTCCAGCGTAGCCCCCTTGGCCCAGACTACTAGGCTGACCCGCACTCCGAGAAAACCGCGTCCTTCCCGGGCCGCCGCCCGCGCCGCCTTAGCGGAGAAGTCCCCTTTGTTCTTAAATTGCGGGCGCGGAAGATCGAGCAGAACGATGGCTTCTTCCAAATTGTCGACGACGAGGCTGTTGCCCAAAACGTCGGGGCCGTCGGGGGTTTCAAAGAAGTGATGACCGACGACGCCGTCGACACCACACTCGATGGTTCCCAATATCCACTCACGCTCGGCGAGGATGCGTGCGACCTCGAACGTGATATCTTTTCGTTGCATTACGAAATACCTCCTTGGTTTAACTTCAACGGTGGGGAGAGATGTTCTCATCAACGGCTCTTTTGGACTTCACATGATCAGACCGAAAACTTACCCACGGATTTCACAGATTCACACAGAAAATGAAAAATCCGTGCCATCTGTGGTAAAAATTTACAATCGTTTTTGGACCACCCGGCGAAATCCCAGAGACCCTCATCAATGAAGTTGGCCATACGCAGAAGAAAGGCAGAGAGAACCCTGAGATCCCTTAGCAGAGGGGGGCAACCGCTTGAACGCCGGTCTCTCTCGTGCGTAGAGACCTCAAGAGATCAAGACCCCTCGTTATCCGAAACCTCCACGTTCAAGTCCTGATGCTCGGGTATGAAACCTTTACGCACCGCCCAGATGGCCGCCTCAGTGCGATTGCTGGCCTTCAATTTTTGTAAGACACGGGAGACGTGATTGGCGACCGTCTTCTCGCTGATCTCCAACCGTTCGGCAATCTCGTGGTTCATCAAGCCCTCGGCCACGAGGCGCAGGACTCCCCGTTCACGGCTGCTGAGGTTGGTCCACCGCCCACGTGCCTCCATTTCCCACTTCTCCATACGCCTGCGTTGGGATTCGGTAAAGAGAATCTCCCCCCGCACGGCCCTGCGGATAGCCTCGATGAGACGTTCGGCCGCCTCCTCTTTGATGATATACCCTACCGCGCCGGCCTTGGCCATGCCGGCCAGATAGGTGTCCCGATCGTGAGCGGTCAATACTAACGTGATGGTTTTCGGGTGATTGCGACGAACCCAGGCCTCTATCTCGGCAGGAGAAGGACCGGGCATCTGCAGATCCAATAGCAAGATATCCGGACACAGCTCCGCGGTCAGCTGTTTGGCTTCATACCCGTCCTGGCCCTCACCTACGACGCAAATATCCGGAGCCTCTTCCAAAACCGAGCGGGTTCCCTCGCGCGTCAGCTTGTGATCGTCAATCAATAAGACGCGAATTGGCTCTTTCTCCTCTTCCATACCTCTATCTCCCACTTCTCCGGCTGCGGCAAGGAGCCCCAGCCCCTGGTAATAGCAGACTATTCCTTTTGCTCCCAGCGATCTCCGAGCTCCGCGAAACGCCGGTGCAACTCCTCAACGGTCTGCTCGGATATAGGTAACGCTTCCTCCACCCAGGCGATATTGGTCTCCATGTGACGGGGATTCCGCGTGCCTACGATGACCGTATCGACAACGTCGTGGGCCAGGACAAAGCCCAGCGCCAGAAGTATGTGATTTTCAGGCGCCTCGGGCAACGGTCCCAGCGTCTGCATGGCCTGCGCCCGCTCATAATAGGACTGACTATATTCGCTGGGACTGCGTCGCGCCCCCCACGTAGCGTTAGCCAGCGGACGTTTGGCGATGATGCCCATGTCGCGGTCCCGTGCCTCTGGGAGAAAGGTTGTGCGTGCACGCTGGTCCACAAGGTTAAAACTGGTCTGCAACGTATCGAAGATACCGCTCTGCACAGCCCAGCGTGCCGCTTCGTTGTCACCGCTGTACCCGATAAAGCGGGTCTTCCCCGCCTCCCGCGCTTCGATCAGCGCCTCGATGACGTCCCCACGCTCCAACACCTCCACGTCGCAGGAATGCAGCTGCACCAGGTCCACGTACTCCGTGTTCATCCGCACCAGGCTGCGCTCGATGCTATGCTGGACCGTCTCTTTAGTCCAGGGCTCACCCTTATAGTCACCGGCGACGTGCCCGCACTTGGTCGCGAGCACGTAGTCCTGGCGGCGGTGGGCGACCGTGCGCCCAATGAGCTCCTCACTGATACCGTAGCATGCGCTGGTATCCAGGAAATTCACGCCGGCGTCGAGCGCCGTATTGAGTACCCGGGAAGCTTCGTAGACCTCAGAAAACGTCAGTGAGCCGATCTCCGCAAGCCCCACACCCAGACGACTGACCTTGAGCCCGGTCTTGCCTAATTCTCGCATCTCCATACGCCCTGTCCTCCCAATTGTACCTTACTCCGTCATGTTACAGCACCTTCTCAACAGATTCCATCGGATATTGTAAGCCAATGCGCGCCCGAACCTCGTCCATGATACGCATCACGGCCAACGACTTCGCCCATGACATCACCGGGCTCTCCAACTCCCCGGATCGCAGATGATTCATCACCGCCTTGGCCTGGAAATGATAACCGGCTTTGCCGGAGACGTGCACCGGCTGCTCGTCTTCCCCCTCCAGGAGCGCCGACGTGGCGCTCCAGAATTGGGGGATACGAATGCGACCTTTGGTCCCGTCGATGCGCGCCTCGCCCGGCGTAGCGGTGCGTACGGCGCAGGAGAGCACAGCCAACGCGCCGTCCTCGTAGCCCAGCAGAATCCCGGTCTGCTCGTCAACGTTGGTCCTCCCCAGATGGGCAAGCGCTCGAATATCGACGAGCGGCTGCTCAAAGATCAGGTGCGCGAGTGTAATGGGGTAGATTCCTACGTCCAGTAACGCGCCACCGGCGAGCTCCGGGTTAAGCCAGCGCTCCTCAGGCTGCCAGGCGCCGCGAAAGCCAAAATCAGCCGTCAGCATACGCGGTTTGCCGATACGATCCGTCGCCAGCCAATCCTTCACCTGCTGAATAACGGGGAGAAAGCGAGTCCACATGGCTTCCATCAGAAACCGGCCCTCCTCCCGGGCACAGGCGATCAGCTCCTCGACCTGCTGCGCATTGATGGCCAACGGCTTTTCACAGAGCACCGCCTTGCCCGCCCGCAGACAATCCAGCGTCTGTTGGTAGTGAAAGGGATGGGGGGTGGCGATGTAGATGACCTGAACTTCAGGGTCAGCAAGCAGCGCATCGTAACTCCCGTAGGTCCTGGTCACCCCAAACTCCTCCGCGAAGGCTGCAGCGCGCTCCCGTGACCGCGAACCTACACCGGTCAGCAGAGCGTCGGGCAAGCGCTGCAGATCCGTCGCAAACTCCCGGGCAATCTTGCCGGGACCAAGAATACCCCAATGTATCGGCTCAGTTTTCATCAATCTATGCTCCCTTTGCGTAGCGTTATAGAATCGCACCGGGTATACGACAGAATATAGGGAAAAATAAGATTGCTGTCTTGTAAAACGGCGCTAGGTAGCCGCGATTTCTAAATCGCGCACTCTGCAGCGCGAAATGGATTTCGCGGCTACATTTCCCCGATAATTTGTCCTATACCCGATCGCACCGTTTTCTCTAACCATTATAACACGAAAAATACCGTTATTTGAAACAACCACGAGGTAACAAACCTTTGGAAGGAATGGGGTCTCTTGGACTTTGCCAGACAGGAGAATGAGTAGTCCTAAACTAGTTCTGCGGCATCACGCCACCACCTTGACCATCCGGGCACGGCGATAGCCCACGATCACCTCGCGGTAGCCGCTCAACGCTTCGTCCAGCTCCGCGTCGCCCGTGTCGACGCGGAGCACGTCCAAATGAGCCAGTTTCTCCGGCGTGGCCACGACGGTAACGTTCTCCGGTCCCACGCGCCTCAGCACCTCGGGCGTGAACTGCTTATTGCCCCGCCCAAAGATGAAGCCGTTGCCGCCGATGGGCGTCACGACAATCTCCCGTCTGGCATGCTCGGTCAGCAGATCGAGGATCGCCCGCTCGTTAAGATCTTCGCCCACCCGTACGCCATTGAGCACCGCATCGACGCCCAACAACGTCTTCGGCACGTCCAGCGCGTCGGCCACGGCGCGAACGGTCGTGCCGGGACCAAACAGGTAGAGGATGTCGGGCTGCAGTTCATCGACCAGCCCGGCAGCGATCTCCTGCTTCTGTTCTTCCACGGACGCGCTGCGCGCCGAAGGCCGCTTACCGCGTTGTGAGAGGCGGTCCGCGTCCGGAACGCGGAGTGCCCCGTAGAGCTGCGCGTCGAGCCGATCGTCGCGGTAGGCCGCCTCGTTGATATCGAGCACCTCCTGCTCGGTGACGTCGGCGCCCCGCAGAAAGGCCGTCACCATCTCCGCCGCAGCCTCTGCACTGACGGCGAAGACGCTGCTGAAGACCTTGACGCCCGCCGGCACGCCCACGACCGGCACGTCTCCGTCGATAGCATCGTAGACGTCGCGGGCTGTGCCGTCCCCACCGACAAAGACCAAGAGCGCGGCGCCGCGCTCGACCATCTTCTGGGCGATGCGTCGGGTGTCCGGCGGGGTGGTCGGAGGGGTAATCTCGCCCACTACCTCGTAGGGCGCTTCCAGAACAGCGGCGTGATCCGCGCCCATCGCGCCCGGGGCCACCAGCCAACGAACGTCGGCTTCGAGTGTCAACTGCGCTAACATGGACCGGGTCCGCTCCGGCGTGACCGGTTCGGCGCCCAGCTGCAACGCGCGCTTATAGAGCTCTCCGTCGGTGCCCTTGAGGCCGACGCTGCCGCCCATACCGGCGATGGGATTGACGATCAGTCCGATCAAGTGGGTCATCTTTCTCCTCGAAAATAGACAGGTGGTCGCTTGGTCACTTAGTCGTTTGGTCAGCGAGTAGAGTGACTTGTAGCGAATTTACACAATCCACTCGCAACTTTTCACGTCTGTCGAATGACTTTGTAGTGAACATTGGCGCAAATTATGGCTCTTTTGGACTTCGCAGGATCAGACCGAAAACTTACCCACGGATTTCACAGATTTACACAGAAAATGAAAAATCAGTGAAAATCCGTGCCATCTGTGGTAAAAATTTACAATCGTTTTTGGTCCACCCGGCGAAATCCCAGAGACCCCAAATTACCCAATGAGCTTCCCTCAGGAAAAGGCTACAGTCAACGAGGTTTCACACTCATTATACACGATCCCGACAGATACCCGGATAGAGAAAGGCTTTCTGTCAGTTTTCTGCGTCCTGGAAGATCAACGTCCACCATGACAGATTGAAGAATTTACGGTACAATGACAGGCAAAACTAAGGGGAATACCGAGTACATGAACAACATCCTTGTAATGGGCAGCGTCGCCTACAATACCATGATCTATCTGGATGAATTTCCCGCGCCCCACCCGCATACGATCTTCAGCAGAGACTATCATGAAACCTTGGGCGGTACAGCGGCGGGCAAGGCGCTCAATCTGCACAAGCTAGGCGTTGACGTAACCCTCTACAGCCTCATTGGCGACGACATCCAGGGTAGACACGTCCGCGAGCGGCTGACCTTGGAAGGCATCTCTTTTCACTATAACATCGATCCGGTCGGTACGCAGCGGCACGTCAACTTGATGAATGACGCGGGCGGACGTATATCCATCTACCTTGAGGAAGGTACGTTCGAGCCAGAGATTGCTCCCGTCTCGCTCGCGCCCTTGATGCCGCAGCACAATCTGGTGGCGCTGGACGTCGTCAACTACTGCCGCACCTTCATCCCCTTGCTCAAACGACAGGCCAAAGAGATCTGGTGCGACGTTCACGACTACGATGGAAGAGACCCGTATCACCGGGACTTCGTCGCGGCAGCGGACGTTATCTTCATGACCGCCGACGCACTCCCCAATCCCCGGAGCTTCATGACCGCCCAGGTTGAGCAAGGCAAGAAGCTCGTCGTCTGCACCCACGGCAAGGAGAGCGCGACCGCCCTGGACGCTGACGGGCAATGGTACGAGCAGCCAAGCGTCACTACCTATCCCCTCCGGGACAGCAATGGCGCCGGGGACGCCTTCTTCGCCGGCTTTCTTTACGGGCACCTGCACGGCTACCCAATCCAGGCCTGTCTGCAACGCGGGACCATCGCTGCCGGGCTCTGCATCACCTCGCGAGAGATCGCCTACCCGGCGCTGACGCCCGCGCTACTGGAAAAGGAGTGGATGACTCACTTCGGCACAACGGAGAACGACGCCCCTTGACTTCCGTCAAGGGGCTGCTATGATTTGCATAGGCTCGGGCGGTTAGCTCAGTCGGCCAGAGCGCCTCTCTTACACGGAGGAGGCCATAGGT
>CAZCPK010000082.1:0-11436 GCA_964500755.1 uncultured Anaerolineales bacterium | reverse complement strand
CGTCTTGCCGGCCGAGCCTGTGATCCCAATCACCGGCGCCGGGCAGCGCAACAGAAACTCCCGCGCGTCGTTGCTCAGCGGGATGCCGCGCGCCTCGGCCTCCCGCACGATAGGCAGGGTCAAAGGCACGCCGCCGCTCACGCAGAGCAGGTCACAATCGTCCAGCAGGGAGAGGGGATGCTGTCCCAGGACGTACTCGACGGCGTACTCGGCCAGCTCGGTCCGCTCCTCACGCAACTTCTCGGCGCTGCGGACATCGGAGACGATGACGCGCCAGTCATGCTCGGCAAAGAAGCGCGCCAGCGCTTTGCCCTGCCGTGCAAGTCCCAAGATCACCACAGTCCCCTCTGGGGCGTGTTCGCTAGTCACCATATCCCTTTCTGGTTCAACGTCCTTTCCCACACATCTTAGATCAACGCCAGGGCCACCCCGGCCATCGCAGCCAACAATCCCACCAACCAGAAGCGCTGCACCACCTGCGTCTCCGACCATCCCAGCAATTCGAAGTGATGGTGAAGCGGCGTCATCTTGAAGACACGCCGGCCCTCACCGAATCTGCGTTTCGTGAATTTGAAATACGTGACCTGCACGATGACCGACAGCGTCTCCGCCACCGGCACCAACATCACCACCGGCAGGATCAGCCACTGTCCCGACATCAAAGCCACCAGGCCGAGTGTTGCGCCCAGCGCCAACGAGCCCGTATCACCCATAAAGAGCTCCGCCGGATGCGCATTGTACCAAAGAAACGCAAAGGATGCACCTACCACAGTAAAACAGAAGCGCAGCAGGTAAAACTGCCCCTGCAAATGCGCGATGACGCCGTACGCTACAAAGGCACTTGCCAGGAGGATGCCCGCCAACCCATCCAGGCCATCGGTCAGATTGGCCGCGTTGGCCGAGCCGATAATGACGAACATGGCGATCGGGACGTAAAGGAGCCCGATGTCGATCTTCTCGGCCACGCCCGGAATCGCGATGCTGTGAATGTCCAGGACGTAATAGAGCGCCAGGGCCACGAGGAACGTGAAGCCCAGCTCCAGGCGCATCTTGAAGCGGGCCGTGAACCCCTCGCCGCGGCGGATCCCGCGCACGCCGGCCAGATCGTCAAACGCGCCCAGCACGCCGTACGCTACCAGGACGCCCAACGGGACCAAGACCGACTGTCCGATGACCGTCTGACCCAACAGATTGTAGACGTTCAGTACCAGCGTGATGAGCAATACAGGCACCGTGATCAGAACGCCTCCCATCGTCGGCGTGCCCATCTTGGTCATGTGTTCGTCGGGTCCGTCGATCCGAATGCGCTTACCGATCTCCCAATACTGTAAAAGTGCCAGATAGGGTCGCCCCCAGAAAACAACCATCAAGAACGAGATGCTGGCCAAAATGAGTGCAAAGCCCACGCGCTAGGCGTCCTCTCGACTGAGCGCGGCGACGACGTCCTCCAGGTGGAGGGCCCGCGAGCCCTTGATCAGGATCACGTCATCAGGCTGGAGCAAAGATTCGACGACCGCAAGCGCCTCGGCGTTATCCCCAACGACGTGAATCCGCTGGGGATCCAGGCCGCAGAGCCGGGCGCCGCGCGCGAAGGTCTCGGCCAGCGCGCCGACCACGATCAGGTGCTCCACAACGTCGGCGGCGCGACAGCCGACCTTGAGGTGGCCCTCTTCCTCGTAGTCGCCCAGCTCCAACATATCGCCCAGCACGGCCAGCTTGCGCCCGCCCAGATCCGCCAGCAGATTGAGGGCCGCCAGCGCCGAGGGCGGACTGGAGTTGTACGTATCGTCCAGAATCACCGACCCCTGCGGCCCCTTCACGGTCACCAGGCGCAGTTGGGCGCCCGGCGCCTGCAGCCCCCCAATGATCTCGGACCAACTAAGCCCCTCGACCAGGCCGACGGACGCCGCGCGGAGGACCGTGTGGACGCTGTGCCGTCCCAGCAGCGGCACGTGGAGGTAGAGATCTTCGTCACCGTGACAAAGCCGCACCCGGAGGCCGTCCAGTCCCAGGCTCTGGACCTCCTCGGCCCAGAGATCCGCCTCGGGCGAGAGGCCGTAGCAGAAGACACGCGCGTCCGTCGCTTCGGCCATGGCCCGAACCCGCTCGTCGTCGTAGTTCAGGATAGCGACGCCCTCCGGGGCCGCCGGCAGCGCCTCGACGAGCTCCTGCTTGCCCAACGCGATCTCCTCGATGCCGCCGGCCCGCTCTGCATGCACAGGTTCGACGTTCGTCAGCACGCCCACGTGCGGCTGCGCGATGCATGCCAGATCGCAGATGTCCCCACGCACGTACATCCCCATCTCCAGCACCACGCGCTCGTGCTGATCGCTGAGGTGCAACAACGTCAGCGGCAAGCCCAGCTCGTTGTTGTACGAGCCTGTGCTCCGCAGCGTGTGGTACCGACGGGCCAACACCCGAGCGACGACCTCTTTTGTCGTCGTCTTTCCCACGCTACCCGTCACTCCGATAACACGAACCTTGTCAAATCCCCGACGCCAGGCCGTAGCCGCCTGCTGCAAGGCCTCCAGGACGTTGGGTACGCGGATGGTCAAGGGCGTCGCCAGAATCGTCGGCGCAGCGCCGTTGGTCACGTCGAGGACGTCACTCTCTGCCGGCGCGACGTCGCGCTCAACGACGGCAGCAACCGCGCCCCGCTCGAAAGCGTCGGCGACGAAAGCGTGCCCATCGACGTTCTCACCTTCGAAGGCGAAAAAGACGCTGCCCCGCCGCGCGTTGCGCGAGTCGATCACGGGATGCACCGGCATCTCCAAACCGGCGGTGATCCCCCCACCCAGAGACTGAATCAACGCGCCCAAGGTCAACTGTTTGGTCATAACGAGAGTCTACCTCCTACTGCTCTGCCAGCCGCTCCGCAGGCGGAATATCCAATAACATAAAGAGCCGCTCGGCCATCCGTCCAAAGAGCGGAGCGGCGGTCTTGGAACCCCACCGCAAGGTGGGCGCGACGTCGGGACGATCCAACTTGATCAACACGAGCAACTGTGGATCCGGTAGCGGGCCGTATCCCACAAAGGAGGCGATCACGTGCTCCGGGTCGTACCCGCCGGCGCCGGGGATCTGCGCGGTCCCGGTCTTGCCGGCGATGCGATAGCCGGGCACCCGCGCCTCCGGCACCTCTGCGTTGATCACGTTCTCCAGGAGCAGGGAGAGCGTCTGTGCCGTCTCTTCGTCAATCGGCGCCCCGATAGGCCGCGGTGGGATCTCCACGCTACGTCCATCGGGATACTCACGCGCCCCGACGACGTACGGATGCATCATCACGCCGTCGTTGGCGACCGCCGCCACCGCCGTCGCCATCTGCAGCGGCGTGACGGCGATCCCTTGACCATAGGCGTTGGTCGCCAGATAGCTATCCTGCCAGTCCCAATCCGTGGGCAGATGCACGGACCCGGCGACCTCACCGCTAAGGTCCACGCCCGTGGGTTGTCCCATGCCGAAAGCCCGCACGTAGGCATAGAAGAGCTCCGGCCCCAGCTCCCGCGTCGCAATGACGGCGACGCCGTTATTCAGCGAATGGGACAGCACTCCCTGCAGATCTTGCACGCCATACGTTCCCCCGCTCCAGTTCCTGATCCGAATACCACCGTACTCGTAGATACCTTTGTCCTCGTAGGTCCACTCCAAATCTACCCGGCCCGAATCCAGGCCCGCCGCAGCGGTCACGATCTTGAAGACCGAGCCCGGCTCGTAGGCGTGACTGACGACCGGGTTCTGAAAGATCTCTGCCTCACCCACCGTCGCGTAGTCCGGATATCGAGCCGGATCGTAGGACGGTCGACTTGCCATCGCCACAAGCGCTCCGGTCCGGGGATTCATCACCAGGATGACCCCGCTCTCTGCATTATACTCCAAAAGCGCGTTATCTAATTCTCTTTCAACGTAGGCCTGCACCGTGCGATCAATGGTGAGCCGCAGATCGATACCCGCGTAGGGCATGAGCGGTTCATTGGCCAGCTCGCTGGGAACGGGCTGCTCGTACGCTGTGACTACGCCGTTTTTGGAGGTCAGGTGCGGGCGCAGAAAACGCTGATGGTAACTCAGAACGCCCGTGCCCTCTCCTTCCTGGTTGACGAAGCCCAGCAGATGCGCTCCCAGCAGCCCCTCGGCGTAGTACCGTTGCCAGTGCGGTGTGATGATAATCCCGTCCAGGTTTAAAGCGCGCACCTGCTCCGCGACGGCTTCCGTCGCTTCCTTCACCAGGGGACGCCAGATAACGAGGGAATCGCTCTCGGCGTCACCGGCGTCGGAGAGCTTGACCCGCAGCTCGCCGGTGGGCTCGCCCAGAATCGGCGCCAACAAATCGGCGACCGCGACCGTATCGGTGATACGGTTGACCTCAACGCCGATCTCGTACCGCAAGGCGTTGCCGACCAGAAGCTCGTCGGTCCGATCCCGCACGCAGCCCCAGGGCGGGTCCGGCAGCGCATATTGTCGGCGGACCATCTGCTCCACTTCGGACCGGTATTGGGAATGCTCCAGAACCTGCAAGCGGACCAACTGCATAAGGATGGGCAGCAGCAGCGCGACCATCAGGGAAGCGATCAGCCGCATACGTTCATCAGGTCCACGTAACATCTCAAGGCTCCATCGGGTAGGCGACTTCTACATAATCCACCGACTCCGCCGGCGTGTATCCCAGAATAAGGGCGCGCTGCTGTAGCGCCGGGATCGTGCTCCGACGGGAGATCTCAACGATGAGGAGTTGATTCTCGCGCTCCCAATCGACTAACGCTTGCTCCAGATCCCAGACACGACGTCCGAGCTCCACGTTGGACGCAGCCAGGCTCACGTAAGCGCCGACCAGGACCGTCATAACTAGCACGATACCCAGAAAGAGCAACGCCACAGCACGATGCTGGCGCCGATGAAGGCGTTGCACTCCGTGAGTTCTCTGCTGCCAGAGCACGCTCATAAGAAGAGCCCCCCTGCAATAACTAGTATAGCTCCGCTGAAAAACTTAACCGGAGAAATGCGGATACAACGTCGTTACACGAACAATTAGCGTCGCTCGGCCACCCGCAATCGCGCACTGCGACTGCGAGGATTGGCGGCAACTTCCTCATCCGTGGGGCGCACCGGCTTGCGTGTGAGGACCGTTAAGGTCGGTTCATGGTCACAACGACAGACCGGAATTTCCGGCGAGCAGATACACGTCTGCTCCTCGCGCCTCAAAAAGCGTTTGACGATGCGATCTTCCAACGAATGAAAGGCAATCACCGCCAGACGTCCCCCCGGACGTAAGACCTGTACCGCCTGGGGTAACGTCGCCTCCAGCATCTCTAACTCACGATTGACGGCAATACGCAGCGCCTGAAAGGTGCGCGTCGCCGGATGGATTCGGGGACCGGGTGGATTCCCCACTTCGCGCAAAATCACCTCGACCAGCTCGGACGTCGTCCGCAAGGGGCGGGCCCGTACGATGGCGCGCGCGATGCTGCGACTCCGCCGCTCCTCGCCGTAACGCCAGAGTAGATCCGCCAGTGCATCGGCGGGCAGCGTGTTTATCAACTCCGCCGCCGTCGGCGCCTCCCCGGTAGGATCGTAGCGCATGTCCAGCGGACCCTCGTGCTGAAATGAAAACCCCCGGGCCGGATCGTCGATCTGGGAAGACGAGAACCCCAGGTCAAAGAGCACACCGTCGGCCGGCGAGAAGCCGGTCTCGCGAGCGACGTCGCTGATCTCCACGTAGGGCGCGTGCACGACCGGGGCTCGCTCTCCAAAAGGCGCCAGGCGCGCCCGGGCGCGCTCCACGGCGGCAGGATCTCGATCCAACCCCAGCAAACGCCCATCCGGCGTCGCAGCCGCCAAAATAGCGGAGGCGTGCCCCCCACCCCCCACCGTCGCGTCGATGTAGCGTCCTCCCGGACGTACAGCGAGGCCCTCCAAGACCTCCGACGGGAGTACCGGCATGTGTGTCGGCGTAGATGAAGCGTCTAAATCTGCAGATTCTCCCATAGCGTCGGGTTATCCTCCATCATCTCCGCCTGAGCGTCGTTCTGAGATTCCCACTGTCCCGGTTCCCAGATCTCCATGAACCGATCGAGGCCCACCACGACGGCTTCGTTGGACGTCTCCAGATGAGCGTACGCTCGCAACCGCTCGGGGATCAGCACCCGGCCCTGACGATCCGGTTCCACGTCGACGGCGTCGGCGAAGAACAAGCGCCGCAAGGCACGACCCTGTGGGGACGTGATGGGCAGCGAATTGACCTTCTGCGCCAGCTCGGCCCATATTTCCATGGGATAGAGGGCAAGGCACCGGTCCAACCCCCGGGTGATCACCACGGCGCCCGCCAGCTCGTCCCGAAAACGTGAGGGGATGGTCAAGCGCCCCTTGCTATCCAGCGTGTATGTATAATGCCCTAGGAACATAAACAAAAATCCCCACTTGACTTAGGAAATACCCGATCTGAAAGGGAATTGCCCCCACTACACCCCATTTATCCCCAAAATTACCCACATTATACATCATTTTCCCAAATGAATCAATAGCTAAATCCCAAATCTATGGAGGATCTTTGGGAAAATTGCATTACGGTTCCGCAACGGATCCGAAACGAGCGCGGATAGTCCTTCGACCGGCGAATTCCGTTTGTTGCTCGACGCCACCTCGACTATAATGGAGCCCAGGAGGACGGATGTTACACATTGAGCGCTTACAACAGACCATAGGTCAACTGAGCCGGCGGGTTGCCGAACAGCGCCAGGCGCGCGCCGCTCACGGGGAAGAGCTGCTGACGTGGCTGGAGGTCGCCCCCGGAGCCGGCGAGCTGCGCGCGCTGCTTGAGCGGGAGCGAGACGCCGCCGAGCGCTGCGCTGTGCCCGTGACCGACGCGGCTCTGCAGCGCCGGTTCACGCCCCACCAACAGATCGACGCGGAGACAACGGTCGTAGCCGTCGACGGCTCGCAGATCATGCCCGACCGACACGCGCCCATCCTCTACTACCTGATCCAGGTGGGCGGCCTGATCTTCCGCTACGACGGGCAGGCACCGACGACCCATACGCAGGCGGAGCTGCACTTCGAGGAGAGCGAGATCTACGATAGGGAAGGGCTGCTGGTGCGCGGACGGGTGGGAATGCGGCGCACGATCGCCGAACTGGCGTTCCTTGCGCAACTGAGCGAGGGGGCGACCGCCACGCTCCTCCCCAAAATCGCCCTGGTTGACGGCCCCCTGCTCTGGCCCTACAGCGAGCGCTGCTCGGAGCCGGGCGCGCTCAGCGAGTATCTCGGTGCCTTCGGACGGCTGCGCGAGGCGCAGGCCCTGCCCCTCGGCTTCGTCGAACGTCCGGGCGGACGTCCGCTGGTGGAGCTGCTCGGGCTGTGGCACAGGGAGCGGGAAAACGCCGGCAGAGAGCAGAGCGGCGACGTCACGCACCGGCCTCTCGACCGGGATTTGATGGCGAGGTTTCTGGGGCCCGGCGAGCGCAGCGTATGGTTCGAACGCCGCTCGGCCATGAATCAACGGCACATGAAAGCGGGACACACCATCTGGTTCTGCTACGTCAACGTGGGCGCGCCGCACCATCCCGTGATCGCCCGGCTCGAAGCGCCCCGGTGGGCCGTTCACCCGGCCGGCGGGAGCGAGCGGGCCCACACCGTGCTCTGGCAGCAGGCACAGGTACTGGACGGACATCCCTACGTCCTGGCGCGGGCCCACGAGCTGGCCCTGGTAACGCAGAAAGACAAGACAGCCCTCGACCACCTGCTGCAACGTCGCGTGCTGGAACAAGAAGCGCTCCTGACAGAGCCTTCGGCCAAGGCGCGGCAGAAATCCTATCTGGGTAAGCGCTAGCGAGGCTGCCGGATAACGTGCAAAGTGAGAGGACCCCACAAAGATGAACGAAAATCGACACGCCATTCCCATCGGCAACGTGCTGCGGGCCAACATCCGAGGCTTCGTGGTCGCCTCGCGGATACCTGAGCCCCAGGTGCCCACCTTCGGGACCTTCGTCCGGGCGCCGATCCAGGGAGATCAGGCCAAGCTGTTGGGATTGGTCTACGACATTCGCCTGCAGGACGATCCCTTCCTGCGGCACCTGGCCGTCGCCGTCGACGAGAGCAATCCCCAACATCAGACGATCATCGCCGACCAGCGCGAGCGCGTGGTGCCGGTGGAGATCAGCGTCGCCGCCATCGGCTACCGGGACGAAGCCGACCGTTACTTCCACGGCCTGCCCCCGCAGCCGCCCATGATCCTCAAACAGATCATGGTCTGCGAAAAGGAAGAGGTGCAACAGATCACGGAGCAACCCGATTGGATCGCGCCGCTGCTCGATAACCCGGACGTCCCGGCCGACGCTCTTATCGCCCGCGCCCTGGTGCGCTCGTCCCCCCTCCATAGGGCACGCGAGCCCTATCTGGTGGAAGCGGCCCGTTACCTGGCGCGCTATCTGGCGCGTGACCCGCTCCGCCTGGAGACGATTCTGAGACAGTTAGACGTCGAGTGAGAGGACAAATACGAAACTTATGAAATCTCAAGAGACCATTCTAGAGAAACACGCCGCCCTGCGCGAGCGTTACGAGGCGGCCAATCAGTACGTCAAGCCGGAGGAGATCAAGACCTTTGTCGCCGAGATCCAGCGCGCGCGGGAAGCGACCGAGGAAACGGCGTGGCGTCGACAGCTGATCAATCTGAAACACTACTGGGAAGATCGGATCATCGAATCTCCCCAGAAGCCTCGCCCGCGGATTCCGTTGTGGGGCCTGATCGTGGGCGGCGCCCTGGCGTTAATTCTTACGGCTTTTGGTGTCTCCCGGATCCTGGTGCAGGACCTTAACGACAATCGCACCGAACTCATGGCGACGTCACCGGAAGAGGCGGTGATCCCGCCGACGGCCACGCCGCTGTCAACGCGCGCCCTGCCCACCCCCACGCCGACGGGGGCGGTTGCGACGGTAGACCCTGCCGCCCCCCCCGTCACCGCAGCCGAGGCGATCACCGCTGGCACGCCGTTGACGTCCACCGCGCCCAGCACGGTGACGCTCCCGGCGCCGACCGCGACGCCATCGGAGAGCCGTCCCACCGACCCCGCTGCCGACGTCGCGCCCCTCACCGGCGGCGCGACCGTCGCCGATCCGCCGACCGGCCTCGACCTCTCCGGCTGCAACATCAGTACCAACACGTTGGTGCTCGCGGCGCTGACGCCGCCGGCCGGCGTGCTGACCGGTACGGAGATGACCGCCGACACGCTGACGGTCTGGCTTACGTTCCGGGAACCGGTCCCCGCCAACCGCACGCTCAACTACCACTGGCTGATGGCCCTGGACGTCGACAATAACGCAGCGACGGGCCGCCCCGCCGGTGACGGCTACATCAACCCGGAGCTGGGCACAGAGGTCGGCGCAGGGGTCTTTCTCTATCCCAACGGTACCCTGGAGCCCTACATCTACATCTGGAACCCGGTGAGCGGTGACTGGGACGGGGACACCCCCGACATCGTCAGCGCCGAGTTGAGTGAAGAGCGGGACGCCATCGCGTTCATCTTCCCGCTGGAAGAGCTGCGTGCGGCCCTGCTGCAGATCGCCGACGTGGAGTACGACCCGGCGACGCTCCACGGTCGCGTGGGCGCCATCGCCAGCTCGCAGAATGCGCCCGCCGTCGTGGACTTCTGTCCCGACCTACCCTGAATCGGAGTCAATGTATGGGAGAATTCATTACCGGAGAGTATCAGGGCGCCCCCTTCCAGCTCTTTGGGCCGCCGCACCTGACCGCGCTGGCGCTGGTCGTCCTCCTCAATATCTGGTTGATCGCACGCGGATCGCGTCTCAAACCACGGGCCCGCCGGACCTGGCGGTACGGCCTCGCCGCCGTGCTGCTCGTCGATGAAGCGATCTGGCACGTCTGGAACGTCGGAACGGGCAAGTGGAGCCTGCAGACCACGCTGCCCTTTCACCTATGCAGCGTCTTCGTCTTCCTCAGCGCCGTGATGCTGATCCGCAAGGATCGACGCATCTACGAGTTTGCCTACTTCCTGGGCATCGCCGGCGCGACGCAGGCGCTGTTGACGCCGGACGCCGGACCGTACGGCTTCCCTCACCTGCGTTTCTTCCAGGTGATGATCTCCCACGGCTGCATCGTCACCGCCGCGATCTACATGACGGCGGTCGAGGGCTTCCGCCCGACGTGGAGCTCGCTGCGGCGCGTGCTCGTTGGCGGCAACCTCTACATGGTCGCCGTGGGACTGGTCAACGCGGTGCTTGGCAGCAACTACCTCTTCATCGCCCGCAAGCCGGAGACCGCCAGCCTGCTCGACGTGCTGCCGGCCTGGCCCTGGTACATTCCGGTATTGGAGGTTATCGGCGCGGTGCTCTGCCTGCTGCTCTACCTGCCCTTCGCCCTGAAGGATCGGCGCGCGATAACAGCCGCGCCGGCTGCTGAGATCAACAAGAAGATAGAGCCGGCCCGATGACCCACGACCACGGACACACGCATCCGGAGACCACCGCCGGGCTCCGCCTGGCTTTCTTCCTCAACCTGGGCTTTGCCCTGCTGGAGATCGGGGGCGGGTTGTGGACCAACAGCCTGGCCATCGTCTCCGACGCGCTGCACGACCTGGGCGACAGCGTGGCCCTGGGCCTCTCCTGGTACCTGGACCGCTACTCGAAGCGGAGCGAGGACGTGCGCTACACCTACGGCTACCGGCGTTTCTCGCTGCTGGGCGCGCTGGTCAACGCACTGATCCTGATCGGCGGCAGTGTGGCCATTCTGACGGAAGCCATCCCCCGGCTCTTGAATCCGGAACCTCCTCACGCTTCGGGGATGTTGGCCTTCGCCATCGCGGGCATCGTGGTCAACGGCTTCGCCGCGCTGCGGGTACGTCAGGGCAAGTCGATGAACGCCCAGATGGTCGCCTGGCATCTGCTGGAAGACGTGCTCGGCTGGGGCGCGGTGCTGATCGTCAGCGTCCTCCTGCTGATCTGGGACGTGCCCGTGCTGGATCCACTGCTCTCCGTGGGGATCACGCTCTATGTGCTCTACAACGTCGTCGCCAATCTACGTAAGACGCTGGCGCTCTTCCTGCAGGCGGTCCCCGAGGCCATTGACATCCCCAAGGTCGAGCGAGAGCTACGCGACCTGCCCCACGTCGAGGACGTCCACCACACCCACGTCTGGTCCCTGGACGGTGAGCGACACGTCCTCTCCACGCACGTGCTCATCGGCGCGGACGCGACAAAGGAGACGGCGATTGCCGTCAAGTGCTGGGTCCGGGAGATCGTACATCAGATGGATCTCGAACACGTGACGGTGGAGATAGAGTACGCCGGTGAGACGTGCTCGCTGGTGCACGACGTGGAACGTGAGGCGTAAAACGTAAGGTTGACTCTGCTGAAAAAAGCCTGTTTACCGCAGAGAGCACAGAGAACGCCGAGAGAAAATTAACTCTATGTTCAACTATTTTCACACTTAAC
>CAZCPK010000081.1:5090-11495 GCA_964500755.1 uncultured Anaerolineales bacterium | reverse complement strand
AAAAAGCGTGTGTTGGCGATCGACCCCGGATTCCGCACCGGCTGCAAAGTCTGTTCGGCATGGCGCGCACGACGGCGGCGGTCCCCAGCCCTTGCCTGATGGTCTCAATGGTGACGCCGGCGGCGATGGAGAAGACCAAGGTAGCGTCGCCTACGTGACCTCGCAACTCGGCCAGAACGCGCGGCATAACCTGGGGCTTGATGGAGAGAAAGATCAACGTGGCCTGCTCGACAGCCTCGATATTGTCCGTGGTCGTGCGGATATTGTAGCGCTCCTCCATCTCTACGCCCCGTTCAGCCCGCGGATCGGTGCCGATGATATGCTGCGCGTCGATGACGTTCTCGCGCAGCAAGCCCTTCACCAGCGCTTCCCCCATGGTGCCGCATCCAATCACCGCAATTTTGTCCTGGTGCATGCTCTCCTCCTGTGGTGAGTCAATATCTCTCCCGGGCTCGTCCCCTCGCGCTCGATCGATGTCGAGACCTGCTATTGCCCGGGACTTAACGCGAAGATCATCCGCAAGAACTCGGCGCGCTCCCCCGCGCTCATCGGACGCGGACGTCCGTATTCCTCCAGCAGCGCGGTGTGGAGTTTGACGTTGAGCAAACGTCCGTCGTAGAACGTCAGCCGGTCGACGAACTCCTGGCGCGTGCCCAGGCTCCACATCTGATCGAAGAAGAAGTTGCCGAGCCCATAGTGGATAAAGGTATCGTCGTAGAATTCCAGGGTCTGCGGCTGGTGCGCCTGACTGCCCTGCACCACAACAGCGCCGGCCTCCGCCAGACGACGAAAATCGCGGATCTGTTGTGGGGAGGGCGCGTATTCGTACACCTCAAGGTATTGCAGCGTCACGATGGGCAGATAGCCTTCGTCGCGCAGCTGTTGTAACGTCGCCTCAAGATAACCGAAATCGCAGGGGGCCGCCCCGCCGCTGGTCTCCCCCGCGAAGGGGCCGACGGTGTTGCAGCCCAGGAAGACGATCTTATTTGGGCCATGCTCAATCCGCAGTGGCGCCTGCCCTTCGGCGACGTTCGCGCCGCCGCCGAACCACTGCCAACCGCGCTCCCGGTACATCTCCAGGGAGTGATCGACCCACTCGGTGCCCTTGTCCTCCAGATGATTGCCGGTCAATTCGATGACGTTAGCGTTGATCTCCTCCAGGAGCGCGATGTAGCTATCGTGAGAACAAAAAGAGAGTGTACCGCTGCCCTCGGTCACGCAGTCGGGACGGAAGGAGACCTCATTGCTCACGTGAACGTAGTCGGCGTCCTCGAACCACGGCTTGACGTCCCGCGCCGGATAGGTCACACCCTTGGCATCCATCAACTGGGCCGTCCCGCGTGTCATCGCCGTGACGCCCGTCATAACCACGCGGGTGAAGGCGTCCGGGTCGCGGTTAGAGAACGTCGCGGCGCCCGGCAGCAACGCCAGGGCGTCGGGACGACTCACGCTCTCCAACTTCAGGGGCACGCTCAGGGGATAGGTCTCCGGCGAGAAGTCGGCGGCGACCGGGGTCACACCGTCGAGGCTGAGCAACTTCCACTGGGGATTCAGGTCCTCGAAGGGCACGATGGCCCACGCCTCCGCTGCCGTGGCTTCCGCCTGCAGGCGCTCGCCCTCGACGACACGGACCGTCGCCTCATCCGGCGCGTCCCACAGCCAGGTCAGGGTGCCGGCTGTATCCGCGTCGACCAACAGTGTCCGTCCCTGCAGCGCACCCGAGGGCGTCCCGCGCCACGCGGCCTCCAGATCCGCCGCTGCGACGCCATCCTCGACGGTGAAGAAGGGCGCGACCAGGGCGTAGATCCAGCGCCCGGCGGATTGGTTGGTGTCGCCGTTGCCCAACGTGACGTCCGCGTCGACGCCTGCCTCGACCCATTGGAAATGCGCGGGGTCGGTGGCGACCACCTCGTGGAACGCCACGCACGCGGCGGGCGGCGCCTGGATATCACAACCGGCGGTCACCGGAAACGCCGGCGTCGGCGTCGGCGCGGGGGTAAAGGTCGCCGTCGGCGTCGGAGGCTTCGGCGTCCGCGTCGGCGTCGGTGTCGGCAGCAAGGTGGGCGGCGCACAGCCGGTCAACAGCAGGATAAGTCCAAGGCTCACTGTAAAAAATAGGGGGTGTAGGTTTTTCGTCACCACAATAATCTCCTCCATCTCTGCTTCAAGAAAAGGCTGCCCGGCGGGGCAGCCTCCTTCTTCATCCCGATCATAGTGAAATTCTGGCCTCAGCATACGATCCAAGTCAGTCAAAGGATATTCTCCGTAGATACGTCGAATTGTCAAGTGTTGACTTTCCTGAAAAAATGTGCAGCCAAAGCCAAACATATTCTATAGGCTTCGCTGATGAAGTACCTCTTCCACAGAGCCGTGATACCCTTCTCAAAATCTAAATTCCTGCGATCGCTCTTTTGGACTTCGCATGATCCGACCCAAAACTTAACCACAGATTTACACAGAAAATGAAAAGTCAGTATGAATTCGTGAACACTGTGGTGACAACCTCACTGCAAACCGTAGAAATCCAAAGCCCCGTTGTAGGAGTTGAGTGTCGCAACGGGCTCCACGTAGCGATAAAATCACTATCTGTGCATCGCATAGTTTCTGCTATAATAAGTCTTAGTCTGGTGTTCAGTACCGTACACTTTCCCGAAATGCCAGCGTAAGTTACACAGAGAGCACAAAGAATGCACAGAGAAAAAGAGAAAATTCAATGATGAAATGCGTAAATCGGAGGTGGCATGCGCTAACGCTATCATACGCGCCTTCTAGAACTTGATTTCGCAGAAACAACTTGAAAACTCTTTGTGATCTTTGTGAGAAATCTCTGTGAAACTCTGTGTCCCCCATGACCTAGCAAAGTGTACGGGAAGGTGCGGCGCACCGGGCTACGTTCTACTACCGTAATTTAAGAAGAAACATCTTCCAGACACTTTAACCTGACAGCTTCGATCTCATTACCCTATAAGTCGTCTGCACTTCAGGGCGAGATCTAGAGCCGATTCTCGCAGTAGGTCGCGAGGTAAAAATCTGATTCACGTAAATACCAAGCACAGTCAACAAGGAAAGTGAGATAATGCCTCCTCAACGGGATTCTGAGCGTACACCCCCCCCCTCACAACGAAGAGATAACGTACAATGCTTTATTGGGTTTGTGATTTTGAACTTGCTGCTCCTCATTCTATATGTACTCACGACACGGCAGGCCTGGCTCTACCATCCGGGCAGCGGGATCCTGACCACTTTGTTCACAGGTATCGTCGTACTGGGGCTAATCCGGGAATGCCGTAAGCTGACTCAGGCCGAGGCACAGCCTGCACTGGCAGATTTTGTCGGTGTCGTCGGCGGCGCGTTGGTGACGTACGTGATCAGTGTAGATCTGGAGCTGGGGGCTGTGACCGCCTCCGGGCTCGTCGGCCTATTGGGGGCCTTGATCTTGCCACAGCAAGCCGTGCCCGTTTATTGCGGCTCCTTTGTAGGCATGACCTCGGCCCTGCTACTCGCCGGCTATCCTGACGTTCTGCTGGCGGGAGGGATCGCCGGCGGCGTCTACGTCTTGACGACGGGTATTTTGCCGGGGTTCGGGGGCAAGTTAGGCACCATCGCGTTCACCGGCACGGTAAGTACGGGCTTGATTTTGCAGCGGAGATTCATCTTTACGGAGATCCCCGAGCCGCCATTGTCATGGGCTGTGGTGGTGTGTGCGACAGCTGCCGCGGTGCTTACCTATTGGTTAAGCGTAGATCGAGGACACGGGCCAGTCATCGGATCCAGCGTGGTGGGCTTGCTAGGGGGATTACTTCTGCCTCCGTGGCTTCCGGAGACGGGCGCCACGCTGGCGGTCGTGGCTATCTGTGCTTCCTTCACGGGTATGTCCAGCTCCTCGCGTATCCCAGATTATCTGTGGATGACGCTTGCCGGCTTCATAACCAGTATCATCTTCGTTTTTAGCATGCCCATCCTCGGCGGTGCGGGAGGCAAGCTGGGAACCATCGCCCTGGGAGCTTCCATGGGAACCTGGGCCTTACATCAGTTGCTAGAGAACGTCCTCCCGCTGTCCTCATCGACGGCGCCCCGCAAATCATAGGGAGAGGTGCAAACGAAGCGGTTCTAAGGCTTTTTCCCAGGTCTCCTGGGTCTCTCTACAGCACGTTTACCCACCTCATCGACTCTGACTTCGTCTGTCTCGCTTTCACCTACGGGCGTTGTATTCCGTACCGTACACTTTTCTAGTGTTCAATAACACAGAGATTTTATAGCTATCTACGCAGACATCACTTCAAGAGGTGTGTTTGTAGAAAATTATGACTCTCCTGAAAAAAGTGTCTGAACTACTGAAACACAGAGAACACCGCGGGTAATATTAAAAAGACATTGAGAAAAATTCACGAAATAAGCGTCTTGGGTTAATTTTATTTACGTAACCTCTGTGGTGAGATATGTAGTTATTTCAATGGAGTCAAAAGGAGTTTATGCGATTATTGGGGAGCCATCAGCGGTTTTCTATTTTCTTCTTCATCTACTACGCGGCGACCGGGGCTTTTATCCCTTATCTTGCCCCCTATTTCGAGCGTCATGGACTCAGCGGCGCGCAGATCGGCGCGATCCTCGGCATCTTCTCGCTGCTGCCGATCTTCGCCCAGCCGCTGTGGAGCATGTTGAGCGACGTCTACAATATCCGCCGGCTGGTGTTGAGTCTCACGTGTCTGGGAGCGGCTTTGACCTCGCTGGCCTTTCCTCTGGGTGGAACGTTTCACTGGTTGCTATTCTCGACGGTGATCTTCGCAATTTTGCGCGCGCCGGTGTTACCCTTGAGTAACGCGCTGACCTTCGACTTTCTCGAGGAGCTAGGCCGGCGAGATAATTATGGTTTGGTACGGCTGTGGGGCTCAGTTGGATTTGCCGTGGCTTCCTTTCTGAGCGCGACCTTCTTTATCGAGACGGCGCTCGATTTTTTGCCCTATCTGAACGCCGGATTGCTGGTCATTCTGGCGACGCTCGTCCTCACGTTGCCGGATACGGGATCGAAGGATTCGGCCAGCTGGCTGGAGGGCCTGCGACTGTTGCCGCAGCGACCGATGCTGGCGATATTCCTGTTGGGGTGCTTGCTTATCGGCGGCCCCTTGATCACCGCGGTGCAGTATCTCAGCACCTTTATGGTCAACATGGGTGCGGCGGGCTGGATGATCGGACTGGTTGTCTCCTCCATGGCGGTGCTGGAGGTCCCGTTTATGTTGTGGACGCCGACGCTCATGGAGCGCTTCCGGCTGCCCGCGCTTTTGCTGCTGGGCGTGCTCCTGACACCGCTCCGCTGGGTGCTCCTGGCGTTCGTGCGACAGCCCCTGCTCATTTTGCCGATCCAAGTGTTGCACAGCATGGCCATCGCCAGCTTGCTGGTCGGGGGCGCGACGTACATGGATCAACAGTTGCCGCCCCGCTGGCGGGCCACCGGTCAAGGGTTGCTGACCACGGCGTTTCTGGGGATTGGACCGAGCCTGGGGCAGTTCGTCACCGGTCTCATCTATGAGACGCACGGCTTACGCGTCGTCTGGTGGGGTTTTGCCGGCGTCTCCCTGCTGGGGCTCGGCCTGCTGAAGTTCTCCCTGGCTCATCTTGAACGTACGTCTCGACACGGTTTATGATTCGCCGAGGTTGCTATGCGCTGGCTCTCTGTTAAAGGCCGCTTTGCGGCCTTTCTCTTTCTCTTCTATGCCGCCGGGGGCGTCTTCCTGCCCTATTCCGCTCTCTATTTCACCCGACGCGGTCTGACCGGCACGCAGATCGGCCTGCTCTTGGGAGTGATGTCCTTTGTGGGCGTCCTCGCGCAGTCGTTCTGGAGTATGCTCAGTGACGTCTATCGGATTCGCAAGGCGGTGCTGGTGGGGACGTGCCTTGGGACGGGCCTGTCGGCGCTGGGCTTCTTCTGGGGCAGGCGCTTCCCGGTCATCTTCCTCGCGGGCATCCTCAACGCTTTTATTCGAGCGCCGATTCTGCCCTTGAGCAACGCGCTGACCCTGGACTACTTGGAACGGCGCGGTGAGGAACAGACCTTCGGGCCGGTCCGCTCGTGGGGCTCGGTCGGTTTTGGCCTCACGGCGTTGGTGGGCGGCACCTTCTTCCTAGGCACGCTTATTGACGCGCTGCCATTGATCTACGGGGGAATGATGGTGCTCCTGGCGCTGATGGGGCTGACGTTGCCGGCTGCGCAAGCGTCGGAGCCGGCCCGCTGGATTGAGGGCGTGCGTCTGCTGCCCGAGCGGCCGGCGCTGGCGCTCTTTATGTTGGGTGCCATGTTGATTATCGCGCCGATGATGACCGCCACTCAATACGTCTCCATCTTTATGGAGGATCTGAACGCCGTGGGTTGGCTGACGGGATTGGCGGTGTCGGCCATGGCGTTCTACG
>CAZCPK010000081.1:3602-5080 GCA_964500755.1 uncultured Anaerolineales bacterium | reverse complement strand
CGAGATCCCCATGATGATCAACACGCCCTGGTTAATGGAGCGTTTTTCCCTGAAGCAGCTGCTGCTCGGCAGCGTTATGATCGCCCCGGTGCGCTGGCTCATCTTCGCGCTGATTCAAGCGCCGGGCTGGGTGATCCCGGCGCAGACCCTGCACAGTGTCACCGTGACCGGCCTTATGGTCATCGGCGTCACGTTTCTGGACAAGCAGTTGCCGCCGCGTTGGCGGGCCACGGGACAGGGGCTCTACACGTCGGTCGTCTTCGGTATTGGTCCCGGTTTGTGGCAGTTTGTCAGCGGAGCGCTCTACGAGACCCAGGGAATCCGTCCCATCTGGCTGGCCTCATTAAGCGTAGCGCTTCTCGGCGTCCTCGTGACCGGGCGCGCGCTGGAGCGACTGGACGCCGCTGCCACTTCGTGAGCTTGTGTCGTGAAATTTCTGTCCGTGCGGGACGGACGCAGGGGCCAGAATCAGCATAGAAAAACGGGGCCGGATAGGCTCCGGCCCCGGATGAGCAGAAAACGCTGTGCGTCACTCGATCTCGTCGTGCAGGGGCAGCGCCACCATCCCGCTGATGATCTTGGGATAGAAGTCGGTCGACTTCTGCGGCATCTTCTCACCGGCCCCGGTGCAGGAGCGCACGTGCTCCATGCGGGTGCCGTTGAGCAGGAAGAGGAAGTTGGCCTCACCGGTCTCCACGGCCTCGTAGCCGAGTGTGGCGTCGCGCAGGTAGTCGAGGTTCTCTTTGTTGGCGACGCTCTCCTTGGTCAGCCCCATCACGTGCTCCAAGATGACCTCGTGCAGCACGGCGACGTCCAGCGCGCGCCAGCTGGCGTCCCGGTTGGGAGTCAGCTCCGCCATGACGTCCAGGGACTTCAACGTCAGCACGGCGTAGTCGCCGTCGTAGAAGCCGTAGCGCGGGTGTTCGGGCTGCGCCTCGTTCAACTTGCGCTCCATCTCCGCGCGGCCCGCCACCGTTTCTACAGTAAAGTAGGGCTGGACGGCCTCCAGCACCTCCGCTCCGCTCATCTTGTCGTAGGAGTGGATGAGGCGATGGGTAGGCAGGATGACCAGGCCCGGGTCGCTCATGCTGACGAAGGTCGCCATGACGTAGTTGAAGGCGGCGTTCGGCGGCGCGTCGGGGTGCTGTTCCCGCATCTCGTCGCGGTACGCCAGGGCCGTCTCGTAACGGTGGTGACCGTCGGCGATGATGAGGTTGCGCTTGGGTCCCATCTCGTCCATCACGGCGGCGGCGACGTCGGGATCGTCGACGACCCAGAAGCGCTGCTCGACGTCCGGCTCGATGACCTGCTCGTGCAGGATCGCCGGCATGTGCGAGTCGAGATAGGGCTGCAGGAGCGCGTTGACCTTGTTCTCCGCGTCGGGGTAGAGGATGAAGATGTGGCCCCACGCCGCTTCGGTCACCCGGGTCAAATTGAGGCGGTCGACCTTGGGTCCGCTCAGCGTCCGCTCGTGCGGC
>CAZCPK010000081.1:0-3592 GCA_964500755.1 uncultured Anaerolineales bacterium | reverse complement strand
GGCAGGATGACGCCCTCGTCGAAGCGGGTGAGTTCCAGCGCTGCCGTGAAACCGAGTCGGGTGTGCTCGACACCTTCGGGCGTGGTGAAGCTCTGCTCCAGCACGTAGAGCATCGGGCGGACGTCGCGCAGCGTCACGCCTTCGGTCAGCCACGTCTGCATATAACAGCGCGCGCGAGTGTAGACGTTGTTCTCCGGCGTCTCGGGTTCCCGGACGCCCTGGATGATCCGGGCGAAGTTATGGGGGTCAAGCTCGTAGTACTGTTTCTGCTCCGCCGCGTGGATGCGGTCGTAGGGCATGGTGATCACGTTGGAAAGCTCACACTTCGCGGTGGGATTGTAGCGCAATCCCCGGAAGGGTTTTACGTTTGCCATAGAACCTCCAATTGCATCTATGCATTAGCTACTTCGAAACCGGCAACGGATTCAACGGTTCTGTGACTCGGGTACTCCGTTCAATCCATTGAGATTTTTTAGGCTCGAAAGCTGCGCCCGCGCGCCGCCATCGATAGCGCCCGTTCAGACGTCAGGTCAAGTACTTCTGGGCGGCCTTGATGACCTCGTCGCCGATGCGGGCCTTGGCCTCCGTCGTCCCGGCGCCGATGTGCGGCGTAGCGACGACCTGCGGCAGCTCGACCAGGTTGCGCAGTAGTTCGCTCGTGGGGGGCTCCTCGCTGTAGACGTCCAGCGCGGCGCCCGCGACGTGTCCCTCGACGAGCGCGTCGTAGAGCGCGGCCTCGTCGACCACGCCGCCGCGCGCAGCGTCAACGAGGTAGACGCCGGCCTTGGTCCGGGCCAGCTCCTCCGCACCCAAGAGATGGTGCGTCTCGTCGGTGTGCGGCACGTGCAGGGTAATGTAGTCGGCTTCCGGCAGCAGCGTCTCCAGGTCGACGATGTCGGCGTGTTTCACGTAAGCGTCGTAGGCCAGCACGTCCATGCCCAGGGCCTTGGCCTTGTCGCCCACCGCTTGCCCGATGCGTCCGTAGCCGATGACGCCCAGCGTCTTGCCCAGCAGCTCGGTACCCTGGAGTTGCTTCTTGGCCCACTCGCCGGCCTTCATGGTCGCGTCGGCGCGGGGGATGTGGCGGGCCAGGGCGAACATCAGACCCAGGGCCAGTTCTGCGACGGCGTTGGTGCTGGCAGCCGGGGTGTTGGCGACGACGATGCCCTTGGATTCCGCGTAGGCCACGTCGATGTTGTCCAGGCCAACGCCTGCACGGATGACGACCTTGAGATTTTCCGCCTTATCGATCAGCGCCTCGCGCACCTTGGTACGGCTGCGCACGACTATGCCCTCGTAGTCACCGATAATTTCCGGCAATTTGTCGGCTGAAACGTCGTCACGTACGTCCACGGTGACGCCCAAGCCCCGGATGCCCTCCACGGCGCTAGCGTCAATGGGATCGCAAACTAACAGTTTTGTCATGATCTTCCTCCTTGGAAAATGGTCTGGTGGTCTGTTCGTCAGTTGGTCAATTGGTCAATGGACACCGTCAAACGTAGGACAGGCGGCTCCGCCTTTCGGAAGGGGGCAGCTGCCTGTCCTGCATTTTGTCTTCGGCGACTTTAACTGCTGCGTGGTGCATCCGCTGAATAGCTCCCCATTTTTGCCGATGCACCCGTGCCGCGTGGAAACGCTACGCCAGGCCCAGGATGTCGTTGATTTGCGTCAACAACCACTCGACGTCGGCCACGGTCAGGTCGCCCATGTGCGCGATGCGGAAGGTCTTTTCGCGCAGCTTGGAGCCGTAGCCGTTGGAGATGACGGCGCCGCGCTTGGCCAGCTCGGCGTTGAGGTCGACCACGCTGATGCCCCGCGTGTTCTCCACAGTGGTGACGGTGTTGGAGAGATAGCGCTCGTCGGGGAAGAGGTCGAAGTAGGTGCGGGCCCACTCGCGGACGGTCTCCGCCATATCGATGTGCCGCTGCCAGCGGTTATCCAGTCCCACCTCCAGAATGTCGTCCATCTGCACGTTGAGCGCCTCGATGGTGCTGATGGCGGGCGTGGCGGGCGTGTTGTTACGCTTGTAGTATTTGTAGAAGCGCTGCAGGTTGAAGTAGAAGCCGGGATTTTCCACCTCGGCGCTGCGTTCCAGCAACCGCTCACTGATGGCGGCAACGGTCAATCCGGGGGGCAGGGCGAAGGCTTTCTGGGTGCTGGCAAAGGCCGCGTCGATGCCCCAGGCGTCAAAGTCGAGTTTGGCGCCGGCCATGCCGGAGACCGCATCCACCAGGATGAGTATATCGGGGTACTTCGCGTGAACCAGTTCGGCGATCTCCTCCAGCGGGTTCATGACGCCGGTGGAGGTTTCGTTGAAGGTGACGGTCAGCGTGTCGTATTCCTTCTGGCTCAACGCTTCATCGACCAGTTCTGGCGTGATACCCTCGCCCCATTCAACGTCCACGCGGTCTACGGGCACACCGTTGGCGACAGCGACTTCGTACCAGCGGTCGGAGAACGCTCCGCAGACGGTGACCAATCCACGGCTTTTCACGGCTTGCCGGATGGTTCCTTCCATCATACCGGTGCCGGAAGAGGTAACCAGAAAGACGGGTTGCTCCGTATAGAGCAGCTTCTGTAATTTACCGGTGACTTCGCCCTGGAGATCCGCGTATTCCTGACTGCGATGCCCGATCATGGGCTCGGTCTGCGCTTCGAGGATCTCTGCACGCACGTGCGTGGGCCCGGGGATAAAGAGTTTTCTGTACATATCTAAAACCTCCTGACCTGTCTATGAATAGCTTTAGTTGATTATATACGAAAACATCTACGATGACAGCCGAAATTTGGGAGGGAAATCCATAACTGTCATCCAACGGTGGCTACCCTACAGTGTCAAGTATAGAGAAGGTGGACGCGGCTTCACAGTGTGGATACTCCCCTCGTGACGGTGATTAATTGCTGATTCTCCCCCCTGGATTTATACAATTTGGCTCTTTTGGACTTCGCAGGATCAGACCGAAAACTTAACCACGGATTTCACAGATTTACACAGAAAATGAAAAGTCAGTGAAAATCCGTGCCATCTGTGGTTAAGTTTTTGGTCCACCCGGCGAAATCCTAAAGAACCAGCAGGTAACAACTAGACTTCTACCAACGATACGTGATTAGAATTTGCTAAATCTGCTTCATCTGCTGAGGAAAATGTCTCAAGATAATCAGAAGACGGTGCGGGGACACGCTCCCACGATATTTTCACCCTCGTTAGTGAGGAAGTGGGTCTGCGTGTGAAGCGCGGGGCGCGGGGCGGGAGAGTTGACGGAACGCTAGAGGCCCGGCACGCCGTCGACGGTGCCGGTGAAACGTAGGCGCACGAAGATCATGCCGCCGAGGATGATGCCGGCGAAGACGACGCCCCAGAGCGCCGGCAACCAGAGCTGCTGCCAGGCGGTGAAGCGCTGTTCCAAGCCCACGCCCATCACCCAGACCATGGCGCCGAGCAGTACGAAGATAGAGAGGACGCCCAGGGCGCTGTAGATCGCCAGGGGGTAGAGCATCCAGGGCACCAGCAGGTAGCTCAGGCCGGCCTGAGCTAGTTCCACAGCGAGCAGTGGGGAGAGGTCCCGCCAGCCGCGCAGGGACGAGATCGGAA
>CAZCPK010000080.1:0-11878 GCA_964500755.1 uncultured Anaerolineales bacterium | reverse complement strand
GGTTCATCGACTACTATCCGCACGATACCCAGTGGCAGTACTTCGACCTCACGCGGCAGCCCGGGCGCCTGGTGGACGCGGCGGAGGAGTTTGAGACGTTGTTGAAGGAGTAGGGAGGGGCAGCGTACAGGATGTCCGAACCGATTCGTGTCGTCTTGGCCGACGATCACCCGACCTTGCGGTTGGGGCTGCGCGTCCTGTTGGACCAGGCGCCCGACGTGACGGTGGTGGGAGAAGCCGAGGATGGAGAGCAGGCGCTGACGTTGTTGGAGACGCTACAGCCGGACGTGGTGGTGCTGGATTGCCAGTTGCCCCAGCTCGACGGGACCCAGGTTGCCTGGGAGATCCGGCGGCGGGCGTGGCCGGTACAGATCTTGGCCCTCAGCGCTTACGACGACGACCGCTACGTGCGCGGGATGCTGGAGGCAGGCGCGGTGGGCTATCTCCTGAAGGAGGAGGCGCCGGAGCGGGTGGTCGAGGCGGTGCGTTGCGCCGCATCGGGGAAGGGGTACTTTAGCCTAATGGTGGCGCAGAAGGTCGCGACCTGGTCGCGCGGGCAGCTGCCCGGTGGGTTGACGGAGCGGGAGTTGGAGGTGTTGCGGTGCGTGGCCCGGGGCCTGACCAACCGTGAGATCGCCCAGACCCTGGACGTCACCGACCGCACCGTCGCCTTTCACGTCAGCAACGTCCTGGAGAAACTGGGCGTTGCCTCGCGCGTCAAGGCCGCGATGTGGGCCAGGGAGCAAGGTCTGATCTCTTGAGAAATAAAGCAAAATGTGTTCGAGGAGCCCGGCCGCCCAGGCTGGGCTTTTTCGTTGGTTCGTGTGGAGCGCTCCTGTAAAGATTTCCAGGTCGAACCTGTAAGAAGTTACAGTAGAAAAGTGGTTGCGCGTCTGGTACACTGAAAGACATGTATTGCAGAGTGCCAGAGGACCGAAAATTGGAGGCAGCCAATGAATGGCAATCATAAGCAGCGAGTTCCCACCACAATGACCTACATCGGATGCGGCTTGTTCCTGCTCATCAGTTACTTCTTCCTATACGTTACCCTGCAGATGGTGAGAGAAGTCTATCTCGTCCCGCTGAGGAGTTTCTTCAATACTCGTCCGGGTATTTTTCTGTTGGCTGCCGTGGTTATCGGCGCCAGCGCCTTGTTACTCCTGACCCGAATGGTGCGCGCGCAGGATCGGATTCGCGTGATCCTGATTTTCGCCGTCGATAACCTCCTCGCCTTCGTCCTCTTCACCGGGCTGGCGATCCTGATCCACCAACTCCCGCATTCGTGGTCGCCCTGGCCCGGCCTGGCGTTGGGGGGGACGCTTTTGCTTGTCTTGCTCTGGGCTCAAGGATCGGGGTGGCCCTGGCGACGGCGACGAGGGGTCGGTTCTCGCCGAACGTTGGCTGCCCTTGGGTTCCTGTTCATCGTCGCCCTGGTCATCGCGTTCGGGGGGATCATCGTGGTGGCACCGTCGGGGCAGGCGCCGACGACAGGGCTGCCCCCCTCGCCTCCGACTGCGGACCCGGCGGCTCGGGCTACGCCGCAGCCCCTTCCGACGGCGGTTGTTCCCCTTGAGGAGCCGTATCTTCATCTTAACTCACGTCCCTTGCATGGAAAACCGCCCTTTACCACCACACTCTCCGCTACGGCTTATCCCGGTGTAGAGGGTCTGTGTCCGTCGGTGCGCTGGAACTTCGGTGACGGCAGCGAGATTGAGCAGCCTTGTCCATCCGATGAATTTATCTGGCGTCTCACCGCTCACCACACGTACACTGCCTCAGGTACCTATCATCCGCGGATCGCGTTGATGCTCACCGACGGGCGCTCGCTCACCTCGGATACGCAGACGGTAGTCGTGGCCGAGCCGCAGCCGGTCCCTCGCTTTCGGCGCCTCGTCCACGGGGGCGTGTGGGCGCTGAGCCTGCTGGCGGCGGTCGGCGCGTTCCTCTGGCTCCGGGGCCGCCCGACGCGCGTGCGAATCATCGGCTACGCCCTCGTCGGCCTGCTGCTGATCACCTTCGTGCCGCCCTTCTCCTATCTGCCCGATCCGCTGGGGATCGTCTGGGCGGCGATCGGCGGCTACGCTCACGATCCACGTTTACCCTTCGTCGATCGTTTCTTGGTCGCCGGTTCCCCCGTCGCTCGCCTACGCCCCTGGCTCGACGGGCTGATCGGTCAAACCGGGCTTGATCCGCTTGACCCGTCCGCGCCGCTGGTCCGCTACGAGCCCGTGCGCGTGCGCGTTCCCCGACGAAGTCAGGCGTCGTCGGTTGAGGTGGTGATCCGTTTTACCTATGCCGACGGCTCCCGGCGTACCCACGCCATCCCACTCTATTATGCCGATCGCCGCCTTGGCTTCTATCAGGCCGGTTGGAGTTACGATGGCCTGGCCCGCCTGCGCACGGAGCATCGTGAACTGCCGGGTCTTCCTTTTCCTGACGCCTCGCTCTTGGCCCAAAAAACCATGTACCTGAGCGCCCCTGAGCGCCTACCGCTTTCGAGAGAGGCCCAGCGGTTGGACACGGCCAATCCGTCCAACTGGTATTGGAGTCACGTGGGCCACCCCACCGCCGGCCGGCGCCGGGTGGCCTGGTCACCGGTTGGCGATGCCTTTCTGGCTCGCGCTTACGATAGCCACGCTGTTGATGATCTGTGGCTGGTATCGGTGGACGGCAGTCGGCCGGAACGTCTGGTCGGGGATGTGAGTGACTTCGGCTGGTCGCCCGACGGGCGCTATGTTATCTTTACCCGTCACGCCAGTGCGTGGTCGATGGGTATCTTCATTTTCTCGCTTGAGGAGCAATTGGAGCGTCCACTGGCACAACTGATGGGAACGGTGCCCGACGATTTCCCCGGCGTGAACGAGGCGGGCGTCTGGTATGCCTCGGAAGGGGCTCTCTGGTTGGCGCCCTATGACGGCAGTCCGGCGCAGCGCATTGATCTCGCACACCTGGGTGCGAAGGGACCCATCCGCCCGGCATCCGACGGCTCGTTGATCGCCTATGCCTGCGGTGCGGGACTCTGCCTGCAGGATCGGGCCGGCGGCGCGCGGCGCGTTATCGACGCCGGAGCTCAGCAGATCGCCTGGAGTCCGGATGACTCGCGGTTGGCGCTGATCGCCTGGGAAGGCCGCGAGGACGTGCTGCTCACCATTGCCGGGTGCGACGGCCGGATTGAGCATCGTGTACCCCTCGCACCAGAGGGTGAGGCCAGTGTGCCTCAGTGGACACCCGATGGGCAACGTTTGTTCGTGCAGACCTCGCCGTTCGGTGGACGGCGGATCATAACCGTGGACGCGGATACCGGCGTGGTGCTGGATCTGAGCCGTCCGCGGTGGGACGCCTGGTTTGATCTGGCTCCCGACGGCGAGCAGTTGCTTTTGACCAACGGGCGTGGCGGCTTCTGGACTTCCAAAGTGATGACCGAGTAGTCTTCTGTACCTCCGCCTCGATCATTACCCTGAGAGCGTTTTCGGTCACCGAGTCCATCCTTTTCTTACGCAGAGAGCGCTGAGTGCCCAGAGCCAAGCCCATTTTCTTATCTCTGCAATCTCCGTGGGCTCTGCGGTGAGATGTGGGTGATCACCGGGGCCGTCCCCTCGATATGCTCATATCTCCCCATAGGCAGGACGGGGATGAGACGCACCACTCCTTGTTCCTCATTCGTCTGAGTCATGGTAGAATAGATGCACCTGTTGGTTGCCACGGTCAGGTCCGTGGCGAGAGATCAGACGTTGATATTCTAGTGAGTGAGGTGAGGCTCAATTTTATGACACCTGTGCAGGAACGGCTGGAAAGGTTGCGCGAATACAGCAGAATCTCGGAGGTGGAGCGCATCGCTCGCCGGGCTTTTGCCAACAACTCCTTTGACGGGGTATTGACCATGATCGGCGTGGTGATGGGTAGTTTTGTGGTGGGGGTCAAGGATGCAACCGTGGTCCTCGTGACCGGCCTCTCTACGGCGTTGGCCATCGGAATCTCCGGTGGATGGGGCGCCTACCTCACCGAGTCGGCCGAACGTCGCCATGCGATCGGCGAGCTGGAGCGCTACACGCTGACCGAGCTCCAGGACACCAAGATCGGGAAGGCGTCGCGCGTGGCCGTCGTCATGGTCGCCGCCGTCGACGGGCTTTCGCCCTTTTTGTCCGCGCTGTTGGTGGTGCTCCCGTTCTTCTTTGCGCCGCTGTTGCCCTCAATTTCCTACGCTTTTTACGCTTCCATCGGCATGGCGCTGGTCGCCCTCTTCGCTCTGGGCGTCTATCTGGGCAACATTTCCAAGGAAAAGTTATTCCTTTCGGGTGTGAAGACGACGGTCGCCGGGATCGTCTGTATCACGCTCAGCTACGTACTGGAGCAGGTGGCCCGTTAAAGTTCTGGTAAGAAGTGGAGACGCTGGCAGCTGGCGGGTTTTCGAAACGGGTCGGCGAGTGAAAACGGCCTCGTTGCCTTACGACGCTCGTAGGCGCGAGGAAGATCAACCAAGCCGGGATTGATGTGGTGATCAAGCGCCGCTGAAGATGCTGGATCGTTTCGTTTACCCTCAACTCAGAGGAAGGAGTGAGATTATACGATGCGTGCGATACGAATTGAGGCTCCCAACGACGCCCACCTGGTAGAGCTCCTCCGGCCAGAACCGCGTGAGAAAGAGGTGCTGATCGAGGTGCGGGCAAGTGGCATCTGCGGCACAGACATTCACATTTTGCGTGGTGAATACCTGGGCGACTATCCGGTGATTCCCGGCCACGAGTTCGCCGGTACCGTCGTGGCGACGGGCGCACAGGTCACCCGCTTCCGTCCCGGCGACCGTGTGGCCGTGGAACCGAACCTCGCTTGCGATAATTGCCCCAATTGCCTGAACAACCGTCAGAATTTCTGTGATAATTGGGAGGCTGTGGGCGTGACGCTGCCGGGTGGCATGGCGGAATACGTAGCCGTGCCCGAAAAGGCGGTCTTCGACATCGGCTCGCTTCCCTTTGCGCACGGCGCCTTCGTCGAGCCGCTCTCGTGCGTCATTCACGGCATACAGAAAGCGGCAATTCACGCCGGGGACCGGGTCTTGATCGTCGGCGCCGGCCCCATCGGTATCCTTTTGTTGCAGATGGCCCGGTTGCAGGGCGCGACGCATGTCGCGGTGGCCGAGCAGAATCCACAGCGGGCTGCGTTTGCCGAGTCGCTGGGCGCGGATAACGTGACGTACGATCTGAACGATGCTCCGCGCACCGCCTTTGACGTCGTTATCGACGCGACCGGCGTCACCGCCGTGATGTCCCGAACGCCCGACTACGTACGGCGCGGCGGGACGCTCCTGCTCTTTGGCGTGCCGCCGCGTGAGAGTCGCGTCGCCTTTGACGCCTTCGAGCTCTTTCGCAAGGGCGTGACGCTACACACCTCCTTTACGTCCGTGCGCAACTCCACTCAGGCTGTGGCTCTGTTACAATCGGGGCGTGTGGCCGTCTCGGACCTTGTCTCGCACCAACTGGGCCTGGCATCCTTTACACGGGGCAGCGAGCTTCTGGAGTCCGGCACCGAGGGCGTTCGCAAGGTGCAGATCCTGCCCCAGGCGTAATTTCTCCCAAGGAGTGTGGCCGGAGTTTCTTCGAAGTAAATCGGTGGGCGAAAACGACTTTGTTTATGTTACAATAGAGACCAGCACAGGACCCATTGGCAGACGGTTGTGGATCGCCAGCAGCTGTTCAGAAAACGCTCGGAGCCCTCTAAACCATCATGAGACCAGAAAAAATACTTATCGTTGAAGATAGCGAGAGCATACGGGAGTTGATCTCGGACGCGCTTGCGCAGGTGGGTGCGTTCGACGTCCTGGAGGCGACGGACGGTCCTAGTGGGCTGCAGGCGGCGGTGGATGAGAAGCCCGACGTGCTGCTCCTGGATCTGGCGATGCCCGGCATGGATGGCTTGCAGGTCATGGAGGAGTTGCGGGAGGCCGATCGTCTGATGCCGACCATCGTCATCACCGCGCACGATGAGCCCCAGACCATCGTCCGGGCCTTCCGGCTCGGCGCGAAGGACTTCTTGCAGAAACCTTTCCAGGTACGCGATCTCTGGTCTTCGCTGGAGAAGGCGCTTCGTGAGGAGCGGCTCCGCCGGGAGAAGGAACAGCTCACCGAAGCATTGGCGCACGCCAATCAGTCGCTCAAACGACAACTTGATCAGTGGGTCGCCCTCAACTTCATCGCCCAGACCTTGATCTCGACGCTTGAGGAGTCGGAGGTGCTGCGGCGGGTGGTGGGGACGGTAAATCATCTGCTGAAAGTGGAGGCGGGGTTGCTCCTGCTGCTCGATGAGGAGACCGACGAGCTCCACTTTGCCATGACGCTCAAAGGGAACGTTCCTCATAGATCGAACTCCACAATCAAGCTGGGGGAGGGTATCGCCGGTTGGGTAGCGCAACAGGGTAAACCGCTTCTGGTGCCCGACGTGAGGCAGGAGCCACGTTTTGACCCCCGCATTGATAAGATCACTGGCATCAAATCCCGGTCCGTGCTCTCTGTCCCGCTCAAGTCCAGGAAGCAGCTCCTCGGTGTTCTAGAGGTGATCAATAAACGCTCCGACCGCGCGGGTTTCACCAAAGATGATCAGGAACTGTTGGCAACGCTTGCCTCGTGGATCAGTGTAGCGGTGGAAAACGCGCGGCTCAACCGGACCTTACAGGACGCCGCTGCCACCGCCGCGTTGCGGCAGACGGTCGTTACGCTGGCGCATTACATCAACAACGTTTTGCAGAGCCTGACGTTGGAGATTGACGAGCTGGAGCAGGTACCTGATCCCGATCCCGAAGAGCTCAGCCGTTTTCTGCAGGCGTCGCGGCAACACGTCCGCCGTATTTCCGAGGTGATTCGGGCTCTGGATAGTCTCCAGGAGATCGAAAGTGTGGAGTATGCCGGCTCAACCAAGATGATCGATCTGGAAGCGGCGTTGCACAGACTGGCCGACAGCCGGTAAAGGGAGCGCCCGTTAGGGGGTCTCCGGGGGCTCCTCCGGCGTTTCCACGTCCCCGTTGAAGTAGAAGTCCAGTACCTCCTGCGCGATGGGCGCTGCGACCTCGGACCCCTCACCACCATTGTAGACCCACGCGACCACGACGATTTCCGGCGCCTCGGCCGGCGCATAGGCCGTGAACCAGGCATGGGTGGGGAGTGTTTGGCCCTCGGGTACGGGGCAGAGCCCGGCTTCCTGCGCCAGGTTATCGCAATACTCGGCGGTCCCCGTCTTGCCGGCAACTTGCACGCCGTCTACCTGGGCGACGGTGGCTGTGCCGTCGGTGACGACCTTGTTGAGCCCTTCGCGCACGATGGACCAGACGGCGTCGTTGACGTCGAGGCGGTGTAGCACCGTAGGCTCAAAGGACCGGATAACGCGGCCTTCAGCGTCGGTGACGTGATGAATAAGCCGCGGCTCGTAGAGCGTCCCCCCGTTCGCTACCGCGGCCATGGCATTGGCCATTTGCAAGGGCGATACGGCCAGGAACCCCTGTCCGATCGCCATGTTATAGGTGTCGCCCGTCGTCCAGGACTGCTGATACGTGCGCCGCTTCCATCGGTCATCAGGCACCGAGACGTCGTATTGCCACTCACCGGGGATGTCGATGCCGGTGGGTGCGCCCAGTCCAAACTCCGTGGTCCACGCCGCCAATCTCCGGACGCCTAAGCCCTCGAAGTTGGTCTCCGGGAAGCCGCCGCCGACCTGATAGAAGAAGACGTCACAGGATTGCGCCAGCGCGTCCACCACGTTGAGCGATCCGTGACCGTGACCGGCGCTCAGCTCGATCCAGCAGAAGAAAGGTTGGGCGGCGCCGGGGTCGTTGGGCGCCAGCTTATTGGGGAGTAGAATCCTGCCCGGGCAGTTGATGGTGGTGTAGCGGTTGATGACACCCTCTTGTAAGGCCGCCGTCGCCGGGATGATCTTGAAGACGGAGCCGGGCGGCACCCGGTCCGCAATAGCGTGGTTGAAGAGCGGTCCGTGCGGATTTTCGTTCATGGCCCTGAGTTTTTCGAGATCCTCGGGATTGTTGATGCCTTCGGCGAAGAAGTTATTATCGTACGTGGGGAGACTAACCAACGAATAGACCTGACCATCCCGGGGATCGAGCGCGATGACGACGCCGCGCTGGGAACCGACCTCGTCCAGTGCATTCTGCAGCGCTTCCGTAGCGACCTGCTGTAACTCCACATCCAGGGTCAGGTGCATATTGTCGCCCATGCTTGGCTCGATCACGTCCATGACCTCGAGCACTTTTCCAAAGAAATCCTTACGGACTGTCTTGTGACCGGGAGCGCCTCGGAGATTCTCTTCGGCGGCATATTCGATGCCCGCATATCCGATACGTTCCAGGTTAGGATCGTAACCCTGGGCCATCAACTCGTCCACGCGCTCCTGGGGGATCTTTCCCATGAAGCCGACGACTTGCGAGGTCAGCGCGCCGGTGGGATAGCTTCGGCGGGGGACGATTTGTACACCCACGCCGGGCATCGTCGTGCCTCCTTCTTGGGCGATGGTCAATGCCAGGTCGCGGTCGATGTTCTCCTCCACCACCATGGGCGTGTATGGGTTGAGCCAGGCGTCGTCCACCATCTCGACCAGCCCCTGTGCGGGCGGTGTGATCCCCGGCGGGAAGATGGTGCTCTGGCCCTTGGGCTCTTGTGCTGCCTTGACGGGATTGCTGTACGGCACGTCGATCATCTGCGAGAGCCGCTCAAGGACGGCACGGCGTCGCTCGTTGTCGGTCGGCAGCTCTCCGGCTGTGATGGTGACGTTGTAAGCGGGGATATTTCGCACCAGGAGCGTCTCATTGCGGTCGTAGATCACGCCGCGTTGCGGGGGGATGAAGACCAGCTGGGTCTCCTGTTCCTGGGCCTCCGCGACGTAGAAGCCCTGTTCCATAAACTGGATCTGCCACAGCCGCACGAGATAGAGCCCCAGCACCAACAGGACGACCCAACCGAAGAGCGCCACGCGGGGGCGAAGTTGGACCCAGTGCGGTCGGGAGTGGGCGGGCTCGGCCGAGGGCGTGTATCCGTTCTTCACAGGCGGGCTCCTCCCCGTTGCAACGAGCGACGGTGGAACTGGACCAGCAAGCCAAAGGTGAAGGGGGAGAGGATAAAGTTGAGGAGTGCTGCAGGCCCAATCGTTGTGACGTACGCGTGGCCTGGAGCCACAGGATAGTTCAACAGCGCCATCAGCGCCAGTAGGGTGCTGTGGGCGACCAGCGTGCCCAGGCCGGACATCAGCGCCAGCCGGATACTGGTGGGACCCAGGGTGTGAACCCAGGGCTGACCGGCGATGGCGGTGGTCAACGTCAGCGCGACGGTCCAGATGCCGAAGGCACCGCCGGAGAGCAGGTCCATGAAGATGCCGCCGACGAATCCCCAGACGACGCCCTCGTTTTGTCCACGGATGATCGCCCAGGTGACGGCCAACAGCAATACCAGGTCAGGTCGGCCGCCAAAGATATTGAGCCCCTCGAGCCAGACGCTTTGCAGCACGGCCGCACCTAACAACAGGGGGATGCCAAAGTAGAGGCTCATTCGCCCTCCAACTCTTCCGCCGGCGAGCGTGCAAAGTCCGTGATCACCAGAACGACCTCCAGGCGGCGGAAGTCCAGGGCGGGCCGCAGCTGCGCTTCTTGGAAGAGATCGGCCTCCTGATAGGAGACGCTCTCTACCTGTCCCAGGATCAGTCCCTTGGGAAGCAGTCCACCCAGACCGGACGTGATGACAACCTCGTTCTCCTCGACCGTCTCGTCGGGGAGGAGCTCCGTCATGACCAGCGAGCCGTCGACGTTGCCGTTGACCATGCCGGTGACGCGAGCGCTCTGGAGTAGGCCGGCAATCTGACTGTCCGGGTCATTGATCAGTTGGACGTGGGAGAGCTGGCGGGTGACGCGCGCAATACGTCCCACCAGCACCGCGCCCTTGCTGACGACGGGCATCCCGACGGCGACCCCGTCCCTGCTGCCGACGTTGATGACGACGTACCGTAGGTAGGGATTGGTGTCGTCGCCGATGACCTCGCCACAGGGGAAGACGGCGCAGCCCCGCTCGACGATGTCGCCGCCCACTAGATTGTACGTGGGGTTATCGGACTGGAAGTTGAGCAGCTCCCGCAGCTGCTGGTTCTCGGCCACGTATTGCTCGCGCAGCCGGATGTTTTCGACGCGCAACGCATCGTTGGCCTCTTGTAACTCCGCGACCTGTTGTTGCAGCTCACGTCTGTCGCGGACGGTTACGAAGACCTCATCCACGTTATCTGCCAGCCAGGCGACGCCCCGCTCTACCGGGGCCACAATCAGGGCGAGGACGTTATCCAGCGGGGCGAGAAGACCGGCTTCATAGAGGGCGATCAGGAGGAGTCCGCAGGCCAGTAGAGCGTAAAGCAGCCACTGACGCCTCTGCTGCATCTCTAACTCCTTCTAATCATATTAAGAGGCCGATCCTCCGGGATTCCGGTAGTCTTCCTGGGCCAGGGTCTGTCGCAGTGCGTCAAAGTTCTCCAGCACCAGACCGGCCCCGCGCGCCACACAGGTCATGGAGTCCTCGGCGGTCCAAGCCCGAATGTGGGTCTCTTCGGTGATCCGTTCGGCCAACCCCTTGAGCTGACCGCCACCGCCGGCCAGGCAGATGCCGGTTTCCATCAGGTCCGCGACTAGCTCGGGCGGCGTCTCGTCCAGGGAATCTCGTACCAGGTCGACGACTATGTTGACGGAACGCGAGAGCGCCTCGCGGATCTCGATACTGCTGACCTCGACCTCTTCCGGTAATCCGGTGATCAGGTTACGCCCGCGCATGCCCATGGTCATCTCTTCTGGGAGTGGATAGGCCGATCCGATGTTGAGTTTGATGCGCTCGGCGGCCCGCTCGCTGATGGCCAGGTTGTACTTCTGGCGGGCGTATTGTACGATGTCCTCATCCAACTCGTCGCCCGCGATGCGCAAACTCTTGCTTACCACAATGCCTCCCAGAGCGAAGACGCCGACCTCGGTGGTGCCGCCGCCGATATCGACGATCATGCTGCCGCGCGCTTCGGTCACCGGCAGGCCGGCTCCAATGGCGGCGGCCATCGGTTCCTCAATGAGGTAGGCCTCGCGCGCGCCCGCGGCCAAGGCTGCGTCCTTGACGGCGCGTTTCTCCACCTCAGTCACGCCGCTGGGGACGCCGACAATGACCCGTGGACGCGGTGAGAAGGGCATGAGCAGCTCTTTGTGCGCCCGGGTGATAAAGTGCTCCAGCATCGCCTGGGTGATGTCGAACTCCGAGATCACGCCATCCCGCAAGGGTCGGATAGCGACGATGTGTCCCGGCGTCTTTCCGACCATCTCCTTGGCTTCTGCGCCGATAGCCAGCACCTTCCGCTCGCGTTTGTCTATGGATACCCAGGAAGGCTCGCTCAAGACAATGCCTTTACCGCGGACGTAGACCAGGGTGTTGGCAGTTCCCAGGTCAATGCCGATATCGAGCGAGAATAGCCCTAAAAGCGCGTTAATGGGATTGAACACGAGATCTCTTAATGTCCTTTCCGACGTTTCTTTCCATGTCTTACCGTCGCCAGCAGGTATTATACCACAGGGATTAAGGAAGCAAATTGCTATGGACAGGGGGCAAATGAAGCGGTTCTAAGGCTTGCTAAGGTTGCTCAGCGCCTTTTGGCAACGCGTACCCAGCTCATCAACCCGGCTGCGTTTGCCCTCTTCCCCCCCCAAGCGCCGGAACACCCACCGCACTAAGTAAGTCCGTAAAAGTTTCTTTACTCCAGACGTATTCACCATCCGCTCCCGTCCCCGTCTCGGGGACGGCTAACCGTGAACGTCTCGGTTCTAAGGAGACAGCCCCCGAGACGAGGGCTCCGAGCAAATGTTAACATATTTTTT
>CAZCPK010000079.1:0-11964 GCA_964500755.1 uncultured Anaerolineales bacterium | reverse complement strand
AAATGGATCAGCCCGCTCATAGAGAAGCAGATGTAGGGCTTCACCTAATTCCCGATAAGAGCCAACAAGTATATCAGCAGATTAAGCAAATTGGGTCTCTAGGGCTTTGTCGGATAGTGGAGTGCGTAGCCCTAAAACTAGTGCAGTAGGCTATGCTAGTGGGGCTCACCAGACCTTTTCTGCATTGTGACAGGAAGCACGTGACAAACGTTACCTTTGCATCCGGCGAAATCCCAAAGAGCCAGCAAATTTACATGGAAAACCGCCGGGATAGTGACACCCCGCCAACACCCACGCCATACCCAGCAGTAAGCGCCACACGATCCTTCTTCGCAGCCGTCCAGGCCCTGCATTCATCATTCCTCCTCCAGCCGATAGAGTTCGTACTCGAAGATGTGCTCGAAGCCAAACTTGCGGTAGAGCGAGTAGGCGCGAGCGCCCGCCGTCAGCACGATCAGCGTGTGGCCTTCCGCGGCGGCGTCGCCCAACATGCGCGCCAGGATCGCTTTGCCCAGCCCGCGTCCCTCCCAGACGGGCAGCGTCGCCATGACGTAGACGCCCGGCACACCGGCCCCCAGGATCAGCGCGCCGAGGGCGACGGGCGGCCCCGTCGGGTCCAGGCGGGCCAGGTAGACGCGGGCCGGCGCGCCCCGCAGCCACTCCTCCGCCTGATCCTCGAAGTAGGTCCGGGCGGTCCCCGCGGGAAAACGGAAGGCGGCGCGCCGGATGGTACTCGCCGCCGCCAGGTCGGCGCGGCTCCGCGCCTGCCAGATCTCCGCCCGGGGATTGCCCGTGGGCCACCGCGCGGATTCCGTCAGCGGCGCGACCATGGCGGGCAGCCGATAGTCCCGCAAGCGGAAGCCGTGACGACGCAGATGCGCGCCCATCTCTACAGGCGAGGGAAAGGGGCCCAGCCACCAGGTAAACGGCACGTGCCGCGCGGCGAAGAAGGCCTTGACCGCTGCGATCTCCTCGTCGATCACGGCGACGGGCGTCTCCGGCGGATAATGGGCGCCGGTCGCCAGGTTGAGCAGGGGCACCGCCAGCCCGGTGCTCGTCGCCGTGACGCCCAGGCCCGCCAGGCGGCGCGCACCGGGCGCCCGCGACGAGAGCCAGCGCTGCACGGCGACGGTGTGCGCGTCGGCAAGCCGCGCCGTCGCCGTCCAATCCAGCCCGAACCGGGCCTCGGTCGTCGCCGACGTGACGCGGAACTGCTCGCAGAACAATTGCTGTGGATTGACCCTGATCCGGTCGTCCATGTCTGCCCTCCTTCAAGACAAAACGTTGACACGTTCCAACGTTCTCTCGTTGGAACGTTATGCTAGACGGGTCGATGAGTTGACACAGAATAACGTAGCACAAGCGGAGAAAATCGCCAGCGCGTCACGGCGCAGTGCGCAAAGGGATACGTTCCCCAGACCCCCACTAGGCATGCTTCCTAGCCCCCTCTAGGGCAGCCACCTAGACCCTCACCCGGCATAATCTCTGCCCCCAACTAGGCATGCCCCCTAGCCCCCTACTAGGCATAAGCTCCCACCCCAGCGCGCATGCCCCCTGACTAGGCCCTCCTCAAGCGTGCTGGACTTCCTGACCGCCCCGGGTATACTTCCTCTGCTGTTCGTTATCGTGAGAGGACGGTATGTACGCACTACTCAAGCTGTTGTTGATCTTTATCGGCATCGTCGTCCTGCTGAGCCGCCGCTGCGACCTCAGCATCGTCCTGCTGCTGGCCTCGCTGGCCGTCGGGTTACTCTTCGGTTATCCCCTGCCCCAGGTCGGGCGCAACGCGCTGTTGGCGGCCATCGCGCCGCTGACGTTGCGGCTGGCCCTGACCGTCGTGCTGATCATGCTGCTCAGCGAGCTGCTGCGGGAGACCGCCGGCCTTGAGGAGATGGTCGAAGCGCTGCAGGCGTTGGTCCCGGCGCGGCTGGTCATCCTGGCGCTCCCCGCGCTGATCGGGCTGCTGCCCATGGTCGGCGGCGCCATGTTCTCCGCCCCCATGGTCAAGGAGGTGGGCGACCGGCTCGGCATCGATCCCGAGCGCAAGACCTTCGTCAACTACTGGTTCCGCCACGTCTGGGAATACATCTTTCCCCTCTACCCCTCGGTGATTCTGGCGGCGGCGATGCTGGGCCTGACGACGCTGGAGCTGGCCGGGGCGACGTGGCCCCTGACGGCGACGGCCATCGGCGGTGGCGCGCTCATCGGCCTGTGGAATATCTCGCGCCCCGTCAAAAACGAGACCCGCCGGACGCTGAAGCAAAACCTGCGCACGCTGGGCGCCAGCATCTGGCCCATCGGGCTGGTCGTACTGCTCTCATTGGCGCTCCCGGTGGACGAGAGCATCCGGCTGATCACCGGCATCGTCATCACCCTCGCGCTGGTGATGGGCGTCCACCGACTGCCGCTGGCGCGGCTCTGGACCGTGCTCACCGAGCGCATCCCCTGGAAGACGGTCGCCGTCATCTTTGCCGCCCTTATCTTCCGGCGGATCCTGGACAATAGCGGGGCCGTCGTCGCCGTCTCGGAGGCGCTGACCCGACTCAACGTGCCGTTGGCTGTGGTCACCTTCGCGGTGCCCTTTATCGCCGGTCTGCTGACCGGCCTCTCATCCGCGGCGTTTACCATCGGCTTCCCCGTCGTCGCGCCCCTACTGACCGCCAACGGCGGCGCCGTGGCCCCCGAATGGGCAGCGTGGCTGATGGCCGGGGGCTTCCTGGGTGTGATGTGCTCGCCCATGCACCTCTGTCTGGCGCTGACCCGCGTCTACTTCGAGGCCGAATGGGGACCCATCTACCGGCAGATCGTCTCCGCCGCGCTCACCGTCGCGGTCACGGCCACGCTGATCCTGGTGATCTAGGCGCTTCCAGCAGTTGGATTCGTTTCCCACGTGGTTCTTATCACCACTCGATGTCGATAATGTCAGGAGGCTACATGAGCATCTCCGAAAACGTCACAACAGCTTTCACCGAGCGCTTCGGGCACGCCCCACCCACGGTGATCCGGGCGCCGGGTCGCGTCAATCTGATCGGCGAGCACACCGACTACAATGACGGCTTCGTGCTGCCCATGGCCATCGACCGCGCGCTCTGGATCGCGTTGCAGCCCCGCCAGGACACGGAGGTCCACGTCCACTCGCTGGACTTCGAGGAGACCCGGCGGTTCGACCTTGCCGCGCTGGAACAAAGCGAAGCGGGCTGGATAGAGTATCTCAAGGGCGTAGCGTGGGCGCTGCAGGAGGCCGGATACACGTTGACCGGCTGGGAGGGCGTGCTGGAGGGCGACGTGCCCTCCGGCGCGGGACTCTCTTCGTCGGCGGCGCTGGAACTGGCAACGGCCCGCGCCTTCGCCGCGCTCTCGGACCTCCCGTGGCACCCCGCGGAGATGGCCCGGCTCTGTCAGCGCGCGGAGAACGCCTGGGTCGGCGTCAACTGCGGCATCATGGACCAGATGATCTCCGCCGCCGGGCAAGCCGGACACGCGCTGCTCATCGACTGCCGCTCGCTGGAGACGACGCCCGCGCCCCTGCCCCTGGGGACCACGGTGGTAATCCTCGATACGGCGACGCGGCGCGGGCTCGTCGACTCGGCCTACAACGAGCGCCGCCGCCAGTGCGAGGCCGCCGCCGACTTCTTCACCACCCCAGCCCTGCGCGACGTGACGATGGAGCAGTTCGAGGCGCGGGCCCCGGCGCTGGACGACCTGACGCGCCGCCGGGCGCGCCACGTCGTCACGGAGAACGTCCGCACGTTGGAGGCGGTCGAGGCCATGCGCGCCGGCAACGCCGAACAACTGGGACTGCTGATGCAGGCCAGTCACGTGAGCCTCCGGGACGACTTCGAAGTCTCCAGCGACGCGCTCAACGTCATGGTGCAATGCGCACTGGCGGAGGCAGGCTGCTACGGCGCACGGATGACGGGCGCGGGATTCGGGGGCTGCGCCGTGGCCCTGGTCGCCACGGAGACAGCGGCGCGTTTCGCGGAGAACGTCGCGGCGGCCTACGAAGCCGCCACGCAGATCGCGCCGCACGTCTACGTCTGCCGGGCCACGCGCGGCGCCGAGGTCGTCGACTAGCGCACAGAAGCAAGAGCACTACCCCACTAATGCCTGCGCCGCGCCCTACTGTAAAGCCAACTGACCGTCAACGCGCCCCCCAGCACCGCGCCGACGACGGCGATCACCTTTCCCCAGCGCAGCGGCAGCGTGGTGGCGCCCTCGGGAACCGGCGGCATCTCCGGTGAAAGATAGCCACGCAGTTCGTCGATGGCGGGCGTGAGCACCGAGGTCTGGGCAGCCAACGCCTTGAACTCGTCGGCCAAACACCTGACCTCGTCGCGCGCAGCCTCGGCGTGCCGCACCAGGGCGATCTCCATCAGCTCGTTGACCAGAAGACGCTGCAACAGCCAAACGAGCACGGGCTCGGGCAGCCACGCGAAGCGCCGGTATTTCGCCGGCGTGATCGGGATATCGAGCGCGCGCAGCACGCGAAATCCTTCCTGGACGGCGCGCACGGTCAGGACGAGGAGGTCGCGCGTGCGAGCCAGGCGATAGTTATCGGTCGCGGCAGCATAGAGGGCCGGCGCCAACGAGGGGAAGAGCAATGCGACGTGTGTCTTCAGCCAGGCGTCCATGTCGGTGCGTACCTCAGATTGGAAGCCTCGCGCGCTATCAAGCATTCGCGCGACGCGCAGCGTCCGTTCCGTGATCCGCCCATCCACCTCGCCAAAGGGAAGAGAAGCCGGCGCGTCCTCGGCGCCCACCAGACAATGGACGACATGATCCTCCCGGTAGCCGGCAGCGCCCAGAAAGCCAATCAGTACCCGCTCCGGCCCCAGCGCCTCGACGTAAGATTCAGGACCGGCGGCGTTGTTGCCCAGGAAGAGCACGTTGGGCGTCCGCCGATTGGCCGCCAGAACCGGCAGGATGTCGAGCGCGTTGTTCTTGCGCATGATAACCAGCACGAGATCGTAGGCGGCTTCCGGATCCAGCGCCTCGACGACGTCGACGCGTGTCACCGTCCGCTCCTGCGTCTGGGTGTTTACCACCACAATGCCGTGCTTGCGCAGATCAACCCCTCGCCGTCCCCGTGCCAGCAGCGAGACGTGATGCCCGCCCTGCTGCAATCGCGCCGCAAAGAGACTGCCCAGCGGTCCCGCACCGTAGACCAATATGTTCGCACCTGATGGCATCTTCATCGCGCTATCCTCCTGCTGTACCTTTTATCGAGTATCCACGAGCCTATGGCTCACCAACGATCATGAAAATAGAGTCGGGTAGGCATTTCCGGTAATGGCGTCATCAATGATCACGGTGATGAACCATCGTCTACGAGCCAGAATGCTTTTAGGGGGGGACCGAGTGTGGAATGTGACTGACTTACGCCAGGAACGCCTCGAGCTGTGCGTTGACCGCGGCGGGCGCCTCGTTCTGGACCCAATGCCCGCAGCGGGGAATGTAGTGACGGGTCAGTTGGGGGACCCAGTCCTGCAGGCCCGCGGTGAGGCGGCGGCTCAGCGCCGCGTCGTCCTCGCCCCAGATGAGCAGGGTCGGCGTAGAGATGACCCGGGGATGATCCGCCGGGGGCCTGCGCAGCGCGGCGCGGTACCAGTTGAGCATGGCGTGCAGCGCGCCGGGCTGCGCCAACGCCGCCGCCATCAGCCGGAGGTCGCGCTCGTCGAAGGCGTCCCGGCGCACGGCGGTGCGCCGAAAGAAGAGTCGCGCCGTCGCCAGCGGGTCGAGGGAGAAGAGCGCCTCCGGTAAGGCCGGCAGCTGGAAGAAGAGCGCGTACCACGAGCGGAGCCGCTGTCCCCAGCGCTCCCGAATCTCGCGTTGAAAGGCCACGGGGTGCGGGGCGTTGAGCACTACCAGCCTCTCCACGCGCTGCGGATGCTGCATAGCCAGGCGCCACGCGACCACCCCGCCCCAGTCGTGACCGATGACGACGGCCCGCTGCCGACCCAGCGCTGCCAGCAGCCCGACGACGTCCGCCGTCAGCCGGTCGACGGCGTAGGCGTCAGTCCCCGCGGGCTTGTCGCTGAGATTGTAACCCCGTTGATCGGGTACCACGACGCGGTAGCCCAACCGGGCCAGGAGCGGGATCTGATGGCGCCAGCTGTACCAGTTTTCGGGGAAGCCGTGCAGACAGAGCGCGAGCGGACCGTCCTCCGGTCCTGCCAGCACGGTATGAAGCCGGACCCCTCCCGTCTCCAGCAGACGCACCTGCGCCGGCGCCGACAGGCGCTCGATGGCGGCGGCGGTCTCCTCATTAACGTGATGGGCCAACGTGCAACGTCGCCGTCGCGACCGATACACAAGCTCGGCGGAGACGCGGCAGGTCAATCCCGCCAACATCCCCCAGAAGAGCCAGCGACGGCGCTTACTGCGCACCAGCCACCTCAAGCGCGCAGCCGGGCGCGGATCTCGGCCTCGGCCTGGGAGAGCGGGATCCGCTTCGTCGCGGCGATCTCACCGGCGAGGAACATCATGGCCTCCTGATAGATCTGTTTATCCCGCGTCTTTAGGGTCCCGTCCTCCTCCTGCAGCCAGCTAACGTCACGGACCACCTCCGCGATCAGCTTCGGATCCTGGGTTTCGATCTTCTCCTTGAGGTAGCGAAAACGCTTGCGACTGTTGCCCGGCAGTTCCCCAGGGGAAAATTTCAGAATCCGCCATATTTCCGGCAGCTGCTCTTCCGACATCGCCGGACGCAGTCCCAGATCCGCGGCCCGTTCGGCCGGGAGCATGAGGCTAGTCGACGTCTTGCTCAGGAGCTCAATTTTATAATAGCTGATGGTCTCGCCACCGCCGGTCCGCTCGATGATATCGACGATCACGCCTGCGCCCCGGTAGGGATGGACCACAGCCTCCCCTATCTCATACATACCCACTTCCTTGATTGAGCGTACTTGACTTTATCCTGTCGCCGAAAGCAGCGTCCCGGCTCACGAAAACACCGGATGGGAGGGGGACGGCATGCAGATGATCTCCATGATCTGCAAATCAAAGAGACGCTGCGCGTTGACCGGTTGGAGGATCACGGCGGTGTCCGCGCCGCGCCCACTCCCGCCGACGGAGACGACGGGCGCCTGCGTGCTCACCCGGCCGGCGTCGGCTGCCATCAGCGCGATCTCGACCGCGACCTTGAGGCCCTGCCCAAAGAGACGCAGCGTGTGCGCGATGACCTCGTTGACCTGGTAGCCGCCCAGCTGCTTGCGCACGGCGCGCCCCACCCCGCCGAGCGCGTGCTGGCAGGTAAGGACGTCGACGCCGGCGGACGTAAGCTGTTCGCGCTTCTCCGAAGAGAGCTGCTGCAGATCCGGCTCCACAAAGCCGGTGGCGTGCGTCACCGCCACGACGTGCGCGTCCGGCAGGTGATCGGCGGCGCGCAACGCGGTGGCGCCGGTGGTGCTGGCGACGAGGACGGTATCCAGCGCCACCGCTCGCAGCCGCGCGTGGACCAGTTCCAGCGTCCGATCGGTGTTCTCCTCGCCTGCGGTCGCAAAGTAGGTGCAAAGCGCCTGTACTTCAGACATCGTATCTCCTCTCCTGCTGTCTTTGGTGCGCACTCACAAGCCCGCTCCTGGTCACGGATTCACCCTGTGCTCACCGCAGAGAGCGCTGAGCACACAGAGAAACCGGTTTCTTTTCTCCATGATCTCGGTGGACTCTGCGGTGAGGGGTAGGCCATCAACAGCCCCCCTCTCTGGGGACTGCTCAGCTACGCCGTAATGACCTCGACCGCGAGCTCGTCCAGTATCCATTGGATCGGCGTCAGAATGGTCACGCGTGCCGAGCCGGCGAAGAGCAACCCGACGACGTTGCGCTCCATATCCAGGATGGCAGATCCGGAATCACCCGGCTGGCTCATGCTCGTCGCGAAAACCTGGTTGGTAAACCAGATCGGCGTTCCATTGTAATCCACGTTCACGGTGACGTCAATCTGCTGGATGACGCCCTCGGTCCTCCCGGTCGTGCGGCCCGTCTTCTGTACAGGCATCCCCAGCAGCGGCTCACCGACGCCGACGGGGAGGCCAATGTCGAGGATTTGAGGCACGACGAGGTCCGGCGCGTCGGGCCGCGCCAGCGCCACGTCCATCAGATTCTGTCCCGGCGTCTTCTGGACGGCCTCCAGGCGATGCTGAGACCCCGTCAGGTTGGCGAGCGAGTTGAGCAGTTCGGCCAGGGTGCGGGCGACCTGACAGGCCGCCGGCTCCTGCCCTTTGTCCAGGGGGACGAAATCGGTCAGCGTCGCGATCTGATCCTGTGAGGTACCACCGTCGAGCGGGCCGGGCTGCCAGATAGGATCCCCCATCTCGGCGGCGTTGACGTTGGCGAGGACGTGATTGTTGCTCAGGATGTACGACTCACCCTCCCGTTCCACCAGCAACCCAAAGGTACCGGCGGTGATCCGATAATGTCCGATGGAGGCACCGGGCATGGCGGGCCGGTGACGTCCGCGCGGGTCGGCGGGCAGCGCCCGGATGTAGCCGGTCTCCACCACGTCGGTGACCAGCCCATCGAATCTCTTGGGAATCACGTCACGTTCGGCCAACTGGGCCTTGGGCTCCTTGCGCACCACGGAGACCATCAGACTGAGCTCGTCAGTCTGCTCGGCCCCCCGAACCTTGTATCCCAACCCACACGCTATGACGTTCTTGCGGGGGAACATCTCCCGCAGAGCCTGGGGATAGATCTGCCTGGCCTGTGCAAGTACCTCTTCAGTCATAATCCTCGCGCTCCTTTCTAGATCTAGTACGCTGTCGCCTGCGTCCAAAGAGTCGGTCCAACCAGCCTCTCTGCGCGCGAGGTTTACCCACCACCTCCACCCGCACCGACACGTCTTCAATTTCGTCGGGGATGCGATCCTGAGGCAGGAGATCGTCCTCGGAGACCTTCTCCGTGACGCCCACGACGATGATCGGGCGAGGACGCTCTTCGTCCTCGTCTTCGTCCTCGTCATACTCCAGGGTGATCCCCACGCTTACCACGTTAGCTTTGCGCAATAATTCTCTCTCATGCTCCGCCTTGACCGCGCGGGCACGTTCCAATGTTTCGTCCGAAATATCCATCATGCTCTCCTTGGCGTGAGCGCTTGAAGCCACGTCATGACGAACAACCCCCCCCAACCCAACATGCAGAGGAGATATCCCCAGCCAGGTCGAATAGGCGCGGCGTAGAGATCCCGCAGCGCCGGACGCAACCGCTCAAAGGTGACAAAGGCCGGCACGCTCGTCAGGGCCAGCCAGGCCACCAACGACCAGTCGCGCAGTTCCTGCAGGCGGGGGAGCAACCAGATACCGGCCCCGATCGCGACCAGGCCGCCCACGCCCCACCAGAAGGGGGCGCGCCAGCGCGGCAGCGCCCAGGCCTGCACGAGCTGCGGATACGGCGGGAAAGACATAACGGTCAGAATCATGCCCACGAGCCCGGCCAACCAGCGCCAGATCCAACGGGCGTCAGCCAGCAACCAGGGAAGGGCCAGACCCAGGCCAATCAACGGCAGTCGCAGGGCCTGCGCGTTGACCTGCAAGGTCCCGGTCTCAACCGGGGGCAGCAGGTAGACCATACGGAAGAGGTCGTAGGGATTGAGAGCCAGCGCAGCCGCGCGATGGGCGATCCATGGCGCGAAATACCCAATCACCGCCGCCGTCCAGGCGACGATCCGCAACCCATACGTCCAGAAAAGCCAGCGCCTCTCGTGCATAGAACCTCTCATGGTTGGGAGATCACCAGACTATCGAAAGCGACCGTGGCGCGCTGGCCCTCCACTCCATCGGCAAAGAGCGCCAGGAATCCCGCCGCGAAAGTGTCGTCGGAGACCGTCGCCAACGCACGCTCGTTGACCGAAAAGGCGAGGGCCTTCGCCTCGCAGCGAATCTCCAGGGTGTTAGTCGCTCGGCCCGGATTGATGGCCTCGGCGGGCAAGGGGCCCACCAGCGGCGTTGCGACGCCGTTCTCGACCTTGAGGAGAAGGTAGTAACCGTCCGCGCTCACCGCGAACAGATAGTAATTCTCCTCATTCTGTTGGCGGCACGTGACGCCCATCCAGTTATCCTGGCTTCCCTCAACCTGTCGGAGCCGCACGGTTACGCGCACGTCCTGCCACTCCCGGTCGAGCAACTGACTGTAGATCCCGATACCCTGCCCGCGATCCTCGATAAAGAGCTCGTTCTGCTGGAGATAAGCGGCGCCCTCAACCGTATCAAAGAGCGTCCAATCTCCCGTATCGACGGTGAAATCGTCGCGATAGAGCACGTCTGTCTCCACCGGAGACGGAGGCGTAGGCGCATCACAGGCCGTCATCAGAGCCGAAAGCAGAGCCGTCACCAGAAGTAGGGGCGTCATCCAAGGCGCAAGCGCGGAAGCGGATTGACGGAACATTTAGCGCTCCCGAGTCTCTGCGGCGCTGTAGACGGGTAAGGAAACTATAAACCTGGAACCCTGCATCACTCCCTCACTCTCTACCCAGATCTTTCCCTCATGTTTCTCGATAACCGCTTCTACAATCGAGAGGCCCAAACCCATGCCTTCATACTTGCGGCGTGTGCTGCCATCCACCTGGTAAAAGCGCTCGAAAATCCGTTGCTGCTCTTCGGGCTCAATGCCGATCCCTTCATCCCGGATCTCACAGATGACTCGTCCGTCCTCCGTCCAGGCCCGAAACCAGATCCGTCCTTGCTTCCGGTTGAACTTGACGGCGTTATCAAGTAGATGGAAAATGGCCAGCCCCAACTGTCTGGGGTCCAGGTTGACCTGGGGCAGGCGAGAGGGGAAGTCGGTGTGAAGCGTAATATTCCGGCGAACAAGGGTTTGCTGGATAGATTGAAGGGCCTGGAGAAAGACGGGGAGAATGGGCTGCGGCGTGCGCTGCATCTGGTCCGTATCCACGTCTTCCAACGTGGTGATGGCCTCAACCAGCTCCGTAAGCTGATTGGTGTGGGTCTGGATGGCAACGAGAGCCTGGTTGAGCACGTCGTCATTGGCAAGATCAAAGTGATCGGAGAGGATAAGATCGACGTAGCCCTTGACAATCGCCAGCGGCGTCCGCAGCTCGTGCGAGACGTTCTGGATAAATTGGGTCTTCATGGCGTCAAGCCGGCGCAGGTCCTCGTAGGCGCGCTCTGTCTCCTCGCGGGCAGCCCGCGCTTCCTGCAGAAGACGGGCATTGTCCAACGCCGGAGCGACCGCCGCGGTGATCGATTCCAGCAACGTCACCTCCCGTACCGTAAAGGTGCGCGGTCCGGACGCTGCGGCGGCAATCAACCCGATGGAGCTACCCCGGTGAACAATTGGCAGCAAGACGATGCCGTGCGCCAGGTCCTGCGGCAACTGCGCGGCGATCTCCGGCGCCTCTTGCTGAATATCGGTGAAGGCCAACGTCATCTGTTTTTCTACCGCCGCTTTCAGCTCCGGCACCGTCTCGATATCGGGGATCAACCGCTTCGAGGACGCCGCCTGGATACCGTTGACACAGCGGGTGACCACGTAGATGCCATCAGCCTGTTGCAACCCCGCCGCGACGGCCGGAACGTCCAGTAATTTGCGGATTTCGTCGCAGGTCGCGGCGAGGATATCCTCACGGCGCAGCTGCTGATTCGCCGTCGTCAGAATGCGATTGAGTCGTTCGGTGTCCGCCAGGCGTTGCTGATTCGCCTGCGCCATCGCCGCTTTTTCCAGGGCGATGGACGCCTGACGAGCCAACATTTGCGCCAGGCCAATCTCCTCAGAGGACCATTGGTGAGACTGTACGTCCATCAACATCAGGATCCCGATCAGGCGTTCCCGGATCCGGAGCGGCAGGGTGAGCGTCCCGGCGATCTTTTCGCGGTCAAAGACCGCGCGCAACGAGGGGGGGTGCGCGTCTGAGGTTGTTCGCGTCCAGTACGCGTCGGTTTCGGTCTGCGCAAGACGCTGCTTGATGTTGGACCAGCGCGACTGAAATGCTTCCTCGATTGCTCGTGAATC
>CAZCPK010000078.1:0-11973 GCA_964500755.1 uncultured Anaerolineales bacterium | reverse complement strand
AGATTCGGGTCCTTCCTGGCGGCCAGCATGACGCTTGGATTTCCCCCTCTGGAAGTCAGCGTCGTCCACGACCTGCAGGGCCAGGTCCAGCGCCGTCGTCAGCTCCTCCTCGGTCAGGGCGCGGTGGGCGTCCAACATCAGGTAGTAGGGGTGGTTTGAGGGATCGGGGATGTCGCGCACGAGGCGGTAGGCGCCATCTTGCCAGTCGTAGATGCGCGTGTGCTGGCGCTGCAGCCCGGCCCCGACGGAGCCGGAGGTGCCGCCGCGCAGCGCGAACTCCAGGACGCCGTCGCCGTCGCGGTCCTCGATGGTCGTTTCGGCATAGGATTGGCTGATGGGCTCCGCCGCGAGGTCGCGCCACGTCGTCCCGTCCCAGCGTCCGACGATGAAAGAGGTAAAGCACGTATGCGCCCCACAGGTGCGCTGCTCTATCACGACCTCGGTCGCTCCATCAGCGTTGATGTCCTCGATAAAGCGGGGATCGGCGAAGGAGAGCGTCGGGACGTCCGGCGCGCCGGGGATCACGTATTGGGGCTGGAAGAGTCCCTCCGCCTGTTCGTAGAGCACCACGTAGCTGGGGCAGAGCGTGACGCCGCAGCCCATCCCCGGCACCGGCAGGCTAATCAGCCACTCGTCGGCGCCGTCGCCGTCCAGGTCGGCGGTGCGGTACCAGGTGTATTCCGTGCTCTCTTCTGTCCAGTCGTTTGTCGTCGCCAGGACTTCCTCCACGCTCTGTCCGGCGTTGAGCATGTCGGTCACCAGCTGTACGTACTCTCGCGTCCAGGCGTATTGCGCCTCGCCGGCGGTCTCCACGGGTGGTGGGGGCGTCGGCGTAAAGTCGGGCGGGGGCGGCGTGACCGGCGTCTCCGGTAGCAATGCGGTGGGATCCAGGGCCGTCGGTGTGGCGAGGGGGGAGCCGGGCGTCGGTACGGGCGAGATGGGCGACGTCGTCGGTGAGGGAAGGGGTAGGGTGTCGGTGGGAGCTGGCTGAGGTGTGGCGGTCGTCGTGGGAGTGGGCGTCGACGTTCCGGTCGCCGTCGGGCTCGGCGTTGGCTGGCAGCCGATGATGACCAACGCGAGCAGAACTGTCGCGAGAAACCCATATAGTTTGTTCGTTCTGAGTCGCATGTTGACCTCCTGAATGGTCAAGATAACGTTAGAACGTTCCAACGTTCTAACGAGAAAGCATTGACCATTCCTGTATTTTCAAAGAACAATGTCTTTATTATAGGGGGGATTGATTTTACCGCAAAGTACGCAAAGGCCACCGGGATTTGGGTGTCTCTTCGCTTTTCTCGGCGTCCTTTCTCGGCGTCCTCTGTGGTTAAAAAGATGCTCGCTGCTCGGGTGATAACTTGAGTTGTTTACTCAAGCGTCGCCAATAATGTCTCAAAGTCCAGCGCCACGTAGGGCACGTCGTTGCGGATACGGGTTTCGCGGTCTCGCGGTCTCGCATGAAGCGCCCGGTCCAGGAGGTGGTGTCGGTGGGATCGTGATAAAGGTAGACCTGCGTGTAGACGTCGAGCTCCAGCAGTTTGAGCAATAGGGGAAGTTGAGCGATCCAAAAGCTGTCCAGCGGTCGCTCGCGCGTGTAGCCCGCCAGGTAGTGACGCAGGAAGCGGCGCGCAAAAGCGACCTTGTCCGCTTCAGGCGTAAGCACGATCATATCGAAGACGCTCATGGCGATATCCATGACGTACCAGCCGTAGAGACAGTCGTCGAAATCGAAGAGGGTGATGGCGCTCTCCGCCAGATCGACGAAGAAATTACCCCCATGTAGATCGCCGTGAATCAAGCCGTAGCCCGCGCGATCCTTGGGTAGTGCCTTGACTTGCGCCAATACCGGGGCCGCTTTTTCCGCGGCCAAGGTCGGGATATCCGGCGTCTGTAGATAATAGAGCCCGCTCTCACCGGTCCAGTGCGGGCGTTGGAGCGCCGGTTCAGCCGGCTCATACGTCGCGGCGACGGCGTGCAGCTTGCCGACGACGTGCCCCAGGGTCTCGAAGAGCTCCGGCGTCCACTGTTCGAAGAGCACTATCTCCCCCAGCATGCCGGGCGCCTTTTCGACGGCGGTCACGACGAGGGTCTGCTCTCCGTCCTCAATGGTCTCGACCACATTTCCCTCTTCCGAGAGGACAGGGGCCACGACGGATGCACCGTGGTCGTGTAGATAAAAGATCCAGGCGAGAATGGCCCGCATCGCAGCGGCGTCGATCTCGTCGTTGGGCGGCGTGACCCGCAGGATGTACGTCGTTCCTTCTCGCTCAAATTGATAGACGTGCGTGAAGTGCCCGCCCTCGACGGGGGAGAGGGAGGCGGCGTCGACGCCGTAGCGCCGGGCGGCTTGTTGTAAAATTTTCTTTTTAATCACCAGGCCTATGCTCCTTGGGATCCAGGGGTGCGGACCCGCTTTATGCTGAGAATGAACAATCAGTGAAAATCCGTGAAATCCGTGGTGAAAATTGACAAATTCCGGCTCCATTTTACCATGTTCTACGTGAAGAGGGAGGTATATTCTATGTCTGAAGTGACGTTGACCGATTGGCTGCGCGATAAAGCTACCGTCTTTACCGGGCCGGTGGCCCGGCAACTGGCCCGGTGGCGGGTGCATCCGAACACCGTGACGTTATTGGGGGGCGTGCTGAGCATAGGGGCCGCGGTGATATTGGCGCGTGGGCATCTGTCGGTGGGCGGATTTATTCTTTTATGTACCTCAGCGGTGGACGTCTTCGACGGCGCGCTGGCCCGTTATACCGGTCTGCGGAGCGACTTCGGCGCCTTCCTCGACTCCACCGTCGACCGGATCTCGGATGGCGCCTTGTTCTTCGGGCTGTTGTGGCATCTTCTGGCCCTGGATCGCCCGACCGACGCGGCGCTCACCGTCGTCGCGCTGCTGGGCAGCGTGCTGGTCAGCTACACCCGGGCCCGCGCCGAGGGCGCCGGATTCTTTTGCAAGGCAGGCTGGCTCACGCGGGTGCCCCGGATCGGCCTCTTGGGTATCGGGCTGGCGGTGGGATTGACGCACGTCACGCTGCTGCTGCTGGCGCTCTTTTCGTGGATCACGGTGCTCCAGCGGGTGCTCCACGTCTACCGTGAGGCTACGGCGCGGAGCGCCGATATCCAAGGTTGAGCGCGCGCGTGAAGGCGTCCTGGGCTGCCTCGACCTGGTCCAGCGCCGTGAGCGCCCGGCCCCGCAGGTGGTGGGCTTCGGCGGAGTGGGGCGCCCGCGCCAGTGCCCGCTCCAGTTCGTTGAGCGCCTGCGCCGGATCTCCGTTGGCGAGCAGGAGTTTTCCAAGCAGCGTATGCGCCTCCGGGTCGTCGGGTGCCAGCTCGACGGCGGTGTGGGCGGACTCAATGGCGAGCGCGTGTCCCGACAAATTGCGCTCCAGGTAGAAGTGCGCCACGCTTTTGTGGACCTCCGGATCGTCCGGTGCGCGGACGAGCGCGGCTTTCAGCCAGGACTCGGCCTTCGCGTAGTGCCCCTCGGCGGCAAAGGTCGCGGCCATGGTGAGGCAGGGCGCGGGATTACTCGGATCCAGCTCGTGCGCGCGGAAAAGGGCGCGGCGGGCTGTGGTCGGTTCTCCCTGACGGAGCGCGTGCAGGCCGAGGAGTAGCCAACCCAGCGGATGCTCCGGGGCCAGCTCTGTAGCCCGGTCAAGATGCTGTTGCGCCGCCTGTCGCTGGCCCAGCATCGAGAGCGCGCGTCCCAGCCGCGCGTGGACGGCGGCGTCTTTTGGAGCCAGCGCAGTGGCGCGCTCCAGAACGCAGGCTGCTAACGCCGGCGATCCCGCCTTGAGCGCCTCTTCTCCCACGGTTGCGGCGTCCGTTTCGGCGGTCAGGGCTTGCCAGACTCTGTGACTTTCCGGATCCTCGGGCGCGGCGGCGCGCCAATCCCTTGTCGTCTCCCGGGCGTCCGCGCAGCGATACAGGTGCAGGTAGCCCTGGGTGAGCGCCGCCAGCGCGTCGACGTCGTCGGGCGCACTGGCGAGGCGCGCCTGGGCAGCGGTCACCAACATCTCCCACTCGCCCGCCTGCTCGAGCAGATCCAGGCGCAGCGCCTGGGTCTCCGTCGACGCCGCGCCGCGCTGCATGGCCTCGTCCAGCAGCGCCAGGCCCCGTTCGGGACGGTCCCAGACGTGATAGAGCTTGGCTAACTGCAGCGCCGGTTGCGCAGTATGGGGCAGCTGGCGCAGCGCCGCGCGGTAGGCGTCCTCGGCGGCGGTGAAGGCGCCTTCCGCCCGCAAGCGTTCGGCCCGGCGCAGCGCCAGTAGGCCGTTGAGCGGTCCGGAGGTTGCCGCCGCGAGGCCGCTCAACGCCGCCAGCAGCAGCGCGGCCAGCAGGAACCGTCGTATCACGGCGTTCCCCGCGTGATCAATGGAAGGTAGACGCGGGCAACGACGGGGTGCAACGCCGCCGTCCAGGTCACGACCTGTGGGGTCTCTCCCGGTGGCACGTCGAAGGCGTAGGTCGCGGGTAGATGGTCGGGCGCCCAGGCGCGGAGTCTGTACGCGCCTACCGCGACGGTCTCGGTGACTGTTTCGCCGCCGGTCAGCGTGGCGATCCGCGCGCCAGCCCCGTCCTCCCAGTGGAACTCGGCGTCGGGGAGCGCGGGCTCGTCGCCAGTCTGTTGGCCGTCGTGGTTGGGATCAGAGAAGGCCGTCGCCGAGAGCGTGACGGTGCGCGTGGCGTTATACGTCGTGGCGACCTGGGCCGTCGGCGGCCAGGCCTCCCAGTTGCCGGCGTTGTCGCGGGTGCGCAGACGCAGGTGCCACGCCCCCGCCGAGGGCAGGCTGACCTGGGTCGCCGTGACGTTGCGGGTCGTCGACCAGTCGGCGACGGTGGTCCAGGGGCCGTCGGCGGCGGGCGCCCGGGCGACCTGCGCGTACCAGTAGCCGGCGCCCGTGTCGGTGACGGCCCAGGTGACCGTCACGATGGGCGTCGTCACCAGCGCGGGCAGCGGCGCGGGCTGAGAGCGGGGCGGTTCGGTATCGGGATGGATGAGCAGGACGGGCGGTCCGCCGATGGTGTACTCTCCGGCGGGATTTCTGTTGCTGGTGGCGCCCGCCAGCGACAGCGCGACGTGACCGTCGGCGGCGGCGAGGGTTTCGGTCTGGCCCTCGACGTCGACGCGGACGGCGGTGGGCAGCAGGGCCGGATGCAGGTAGGTGGTCGCCGTGGGCGTGCGGTTCCAGAGCACGTCGATCCGCCCGTGGGGCGTTCCCCAGAAGGTGACGCGGCGCACCGGGCCGTTGTCGAAGGGGCCGGTGACCTGGTTTTCGTCGCGGAGATAGCGCGCGGCGACCTGGTAGGCGACGTAGGCGGGGCGCAGACTGTAGTCGTCGCGCACAAGGCCGTACCGTTGACCCAGCATACCCCCAGTATCGTCATGGAGTCGGAAGAAGAGCGCGCGCTCGACGTCGGCGGCGCGGGCGTTGGCGTAGGCTGCGATCACGTAGGCGGCGGCTTCGTTCTCCTCCGCCGAATAATGGGGCGGGCATTCCGACGCGTCCGGCGGACACGGTTCCCCTTCTGGCCAGATCTTGACGCCCATCTCCGTCAGCCAGAGGGGGTGGGGGCCGACGCGCGCGGCGACGTCGTTCTGCACCGCGCGCACCACGTCGTGGGTCTGGTAGACGTTGGCGTAGAGGTGCAGTGACATAGCATCGAAGTAGTAGTTGTGTGCTGCACCCGCCGCGTCGTTGGCGAGCAGGTCGAGCACCTCCAGGTGAAAGGTCGTTGTTCCCTTCTCCGCATCCCAATATGCCAGTCCCCCGAAGAGCACGGTGGCGTCAGGATCGGCGGCCTGCACCGCGCGGTAGGCGACCTTGAGCACGTGCGCGTAGGCGTAGCACGTGCCCCGCCAGAAGTAGGCGGCGTCGGGCTCGTTCCAGATCTCCCAGACGGCGACGCGGTCCTTGAAGTGCATCACGGTGGCGTAGACGTAGTTGCCCCAGGCGTTGGCGCCGCCCGGACCGTTCCAGAGCTCGTAGCGCGAGGCCGGCGGGCAGTGGTCGGGCCAGCCGCTGCCGCCCTCCCACTGTACGCCGAACGACGGTGTGGACGTTGCATCGGGGATGCCCTGGACGGCGGTTTCTGGGCATTCGATGGTGTTGACGGCCCACGCGGGCGTCGAGCCGAGGATGCCGATGACGTTGAGTCCTTCGGCGCGGACGCGGTCGACCAGTGTGTCGTGGGGCCCCCAGTTGAAGCCACCATGCTCAGATTCTTGGATAACACTCCAGCGGAAGTCGAAGCGGTCCCAGCGGCTGCCGGCCTCGTGGGCCAGCCCGGCGAAGGCGGCGGTGTAGCCGCTGTAGCAGGTGCCCAGGCGCCCGTCGGCCTCGGTCACCGGTGGCAGCGGCGCGTCCGCTGTTGCGGCCGGCATCATGCCCAGCAAAAGCAAGGCCCCGAGCGCCCCCAACAGACGTTTATTTCGCGTAGCGATTTCACCCACTACCCTTCCGTAGCTCACAACAGCCCCCTTTCCTGTCATCGTCAGCTTCACTGAAATTACGGTATAAGGTGCAACGCACCTGGCTACGTTCTACTACTGTAATTTAAGTCAGCTTCATTGTACCATCAAATCGCCCTGAAAGTTCTTAACAACGTTTTTTTGCGGCTACAGTGAGAAAATCCGCGGCCAAAAAAGCAGAGGCTCAGACCGTCAGTTGGACAATCCTCAAGCGCTCCCGCCCTCGTCCGCAAGAGCGGGGAATCGGTGAACAGTGGCTTCGGACTGGACTAAAATCCGATGAATCCGTTCAATCCGTTGACAATTTGACGATCTGATCAGGAGAGTATAAGATCATTTTCCCAGAATCAAAATACATTTGCGTTTTCTAGCCCTCTCGCTACAATGGAGACGTTGTCAATCTTTTGTTAGTGCGATTGAGGTTAACCTATGACCCAAGTTTTGGTAGTGGACCCCAATGAGGCCTTCGCGACGCTGCTGGTGGAGGAGCTGGAGCGTCAGGGATACGGCGTCATGATGGCCAACACGTACGCCGACGCGGCCGACGCCATCGAAGTGACGTCGTTTGACCTCGCCTTACTGGATATGGGATTGGAGGAACCGGGAGCGCTGACGCTGGCCGAGAGTCTACGCGAAGCGCAGCCCGAGGTGCGTCTGATGTTGATCCCATTGATGGGCGAGCAGCTGCCGCAGGAAGCGCAAGCCAATTTCTCGATTCAAGGCGTGCTGCCCAAACCTTTCTTCCTTCCCGAGCTCCCGGAGCGGGTGGAGGCAGCGCTCCAGGCGCCGCTTGAGAAGGGTGCGGCGGTGGTAGCCGAAGAGCCTGAGGTCGAGGAAGCGGTCGTTGCCGCGCCGCAGACCGTCGAAGAGGTCACGGCAACGAGCGAAATTTCCGCCAAGGTCGTCGCGCAGCATCGGGCGGCTATTGAGCGGGTGATGCAGGATCTCGCTCAGGACATCTCCGCCGACGTCGTGCTACTCAGCGTCCACGATCATCTGGTTGCCTGGATCGGCAGTCTGGTCGAGGCCGAGGCGGAGGCCATGGCGCAGGCCGTCATTCAGAGCTGGACGACTTCATCGGAGGTAGGACGGATTCTGGGACACGAACAGGTGCGGTTCGAGCAGAGTATCTCCGGCGGGGATTACGTGCTCTACGCGCTCAGCATCAATTCTACCGCAATTCTCACGGTGGCAATTCGCGGCACGACGGCCCTGGGACTCCTGCGTCATCAGGCGCGGGGCGCTGCGAACGAGATCGCGCACATCTGTGGGGTTGATATCCACGGGTAAGAGATGATCGCGGCGGTCGTAGTCCTCGTCCTCCTGCTGAGCGGAAGTTATCTGCTCTCCCATGGACCTTACGTGTGGGATGGTGGGTTGCTGTTGGTCTTGGGGCTTCTCACGCTGACCACGCTCCTGGTGCGACGTTTTTTTCCCCGTTTTGGCGAGCGCCTGTTGAGAGTGACGCACCCTGTTCCGCGACGTCTGCGTTATGCTCGTTGGATGAGGGGGGGAGCGCTGGCTCTCTCGTTGGCGGTGGGCTTGATGGCTCGGGCCCGCTCAATGGAGGCGGACTACACGCTGCAGCTGGCTCTGTGGTTGCTGGCCCTGGCAGTTTTCGTCCTTTCGCTCTGGATCGTCTCTTTTCCCTTACCCCGTCCCCAGATTCGGCTGTCACGCGAGCGTTGGGCTCTCCTCTCTCTCCTGCTTGCCGCATTCATGGTCCGCGCCATCGGATTAGGGCGGATCCCCGCGAATTTTGGCGGTGATGAGGGCACGCAGGCGGTGTTGGGACTTCAAATGGTGGAAGGGCGCCTGGGTAATCCCTTCGCTACCGGATGGTATTCCGTGCCCACCCTCTCGTTTTTCCTCTATGGCCTGGCGATGAAGGTCTTCGGTGCGACTATCGCCGGTGCCCGCGCGCTCTCGGTGCTGATCGGCACGCTGACGGTGCTGGGGACCTGGCTGTTGGGACGTGAGTTGGGCGGTCAGCGTGTGGGATGGGTCGCCGGTATCGTCACGGCCTTCTTCGCCTATCACGTGCACTACAGCCGGTTGGCCTCCAACCAGATCGCCGATCCGCTCATCGCGACTTTCACCTTCTACCTCGTCTGGCGCGCCTTGCGGGCTTCGCGTCCCCGGCCGGGGGCGTGGGGAGCGGCGGGGATGGTGGTGGGCTTCGGCTGGTACTTCTACTTCGGCGCCCGGTGGGTCACGATCTTGTTGGGCATGGTGTTGGTCTGGCGGGCGTTGGTCGAGCCGGGTTTTTTCCGCCGTCATCGCCGGGGTCTGCTGCTGTTGGTTATCGGCGCCCTGGTCGTGGTGCTGCCCCTTGTCCTCTGGTACCTGAAATATCCCGATAGTCTGGCGGCGCGTTATAACGCGGTGAGCATTTTCAACTCGGGGTGGCTGGGTAGGGAGGTGGAGATCACCGGTAAGAGCAGACTCGCGTTGCTCCTTCAGCAGCTCGGAAAGTCGCTTACGGCTTTTCACCTCACGCCCGACCCGACCTTCTGGTATTATCCGGAACGTCCGCTGCTGGACTTTGTCTGGGGGACGTTGATGCTCGTCGGCGTCGTGGCGGCTGCATTGCGCTGGCGGTGGCCCGGACGGGGATTTGCCCTGCTCTGGTTCTTCACAACGACCCTCGCGGCCTGGGTGATCACCGAAAATCCGCCGAGCAGCCAGCGCGGACAGCTGCTGGTGCCGGCTGTGGCGTTACTCTGCGCGTGGGGCTTTGAGGCGCTGCGATCGTTGCCCGGACGCCGGCCTTCTCCTCACTGGTGGCGGATTGTGCTGCTGGCGCTGCTGTTAAGCGGCTTGGTCCTCAACGTGGGCTTTTACTTCTTCGTCTACGCGCCCCGCAAGACCTACGGTAACCCGACGGCCCGGGTGGCAACCATGGTTGGACGTTACGTGCAGGACCATCCCGGACCGTCGGAACCCCTCTATTTTCTCGGTGCGCCGAGAATCTACGCGGATTTCGGCACGCTGGCCTTTCTCCTGCGGGACCGCGAGCGGGTCGACGTCCCGCCGGGCCAGTTACCGACCGACGTCACCGCCCCGGCCCGCTTCATCCTCGTCCTTGAACGCACCGCGCAACTTTCGACGCTACAAGAACGCTATCCCGGCGGGGAGGTCACGCTTCTGGAAGACGCAGCCGTTCAAGCCATCCTCTACGATTGGCCTGGCCCGTAGCGTCACGGCGCGGCTTTCAGCAGTTCCCGGATCACCGTCCAGTTCTCCGGATCCTCGCCGCCCAGTCGCCAGATGGCGATGCCCGCGATGTCGGGATGGTTCTCGAAGACGCTCTCCAACTTGGTGCGGACGGTGAGCGCGTCGGCGAAGTAGACCGTGCGACTGTAGTTGAGGCCGTACGTGAACCATGCCTCGTTGGACGCGTCTCGTTTGATCTCCTCGATCTCCCGCACCTGGGCGATGGCGGTCGCCCCCGTCCACGTCAGGGACGTCCCGCTCTGATTGAGCCAGTCGTAGCCGTAGAAGTGGACGCCCAGGTAGATCTTCTCGGCGGGCACCAGGCTCTTGGCGTAGGAGATGACCTCGTTGGCCCAGGGGACCGGCGAGATGGCGCCCGGATCGCCGCCGCCGTAGTGATAGTCGTAGGTCATGATCTTGAACTCGTCGACGACCGCGCCGATCCTGGCCCAATCCTGCGCTAACGGCCCGCCCCACGTTCCCTCCTCGGCGGTCTTGGGATGGACGGCGATGGAGAGCAACCGCTCGTTGGCGTGCAGCGCCGGGGCGAGCTCCTCAATGAAGGCGCTGTAGGCGTCGCGATCCTCGGCGAAGAGCCCCTCGTAGTCTATGTCGATGCCGTCATAGTCCATCCGCTCGACCAGCGCGACGATGTCCTCCACGTGCTCGCTGCGCTTCTCCGGATCGTGGATGACGTCGGCGACCCGCTCGCGGTTGAAGCCGTTCATGATCGACGGGACGATACGTAGCTTCGCTTTCGCGAGCTGCTGCAGCGTCCGCTCGTCCTCGGCGTGGGCATAGGGGCGGATCTCACCCGTGGGCTGCAGTTCGTACCAGAAGAGGTTGACCTCGTCGATGACGTCGTCGTTGGCGATGAGCGTGTCGCGCTCCGCCTTGCTCTGTGACGGCACCCAGATGGAGACGGCGTACGTCTCTGGCGTCTGAGGTTTCTGTGGCCCGCAGCCGGTCAGCGCCAGACCGGCCAAGAGGATCAAGCAGATATATCGGTAGTTTCGCATAATCGTTCTCCTTAACGTTAGGACGTTGACTCCACTGAAATAACTAAATATCTCACCACAGAGACACGAAGGGCCCAGAGAAAACAAGGGTATACTCAAATAAAATTAACCCAAGTCGCTTATTTCGTGAATTTTTCTCAATGCCTTTTTTATATTAACCTCGGTGTTCTCTGTGTCTCGGTAGTTTAGACACTTTTTTTAGTAGAGTCAGCGTTGAATTCTTTTACCGAGGTCTCTTGTCGGCCCGCTCGAGCATCGCTTGGATCATCTGTCGCCAGTAGTTGCTTAGGAACGGTGGGTGTTCCAGGCTATCGCGGAGGTAGGAGCGCGTGGCCCGTTCGAGGTCCAGCACCGCGGTGATCATCTCCTCCTGGTAGTAGCCGGCCTTGGCCAAGGGCAGTCCGGCGGGCTCGCGGATAAATGAAGAGCCGCTGGAGGTCTGCTTGCCGTCCGGGGACTCGCCGATGGTGTTCGCGACGCAGTGGAAGATCTTGGTGTGGGGACCGACGGGCTGCTGGGCGCGACCGGAGGTGCGTTTCCACGCCACGGCCTCGATCTCGTCGGAGCTGCAGGAGGGCTGGAAGAGGAGCTTGGCGCCGGCCATGGCCGGGATGCGGTAGAGCTCGGGGTGGCGTCCGTCGCGACAGATGACCAGCGTGCAAGGCACGCCGTCGATCTCGAAGAACGAGAGCTTGTCGCCGCCGCGGCAGTAAGTTTTCTCGTCGCGGCCGGCCATATTGACCTTGGCGTACTCGTGGACGATCTCGCCCGACGGCGCGATAACGTGGGCCAGGTTGAGATAGCGGTCCGCGGTAGATTGAATGGTTCCCACGATGGTCCAGATGTCGTGGGCGGCCGCCGCCGCCCGCACCTGGTCCAGTGCCGCCGCAATCTCTTCTTTTTGGAGTGTGATAAGATATGGGAAGTAGTAGCTGGTCAGATTGGCCTCTGGAAAGAGCACCACGCGACTTCCCGCTTCAGCCGCGCGCTCTAGATAGGTCAATGCGCGATTCAGATTGTAGGCTAAAGGCTTAGCCCAGTGCAGCTGCACGCATGAGACTTGTAACGTATTTGGCGTTCTCTTTTCCATAATCTCGCTCCTTTTTTGGATGCCTGTGGATGGATAGGCCCCGTTTTTTTTCGTAACGGGGTGACTTTCCTGGGAAGAGTGTAACACGAGGAGGCTTATTGACAACTTGTCACAAAGGTGAGCAAACGCTGCGGTGAGGCGTTGAGAGGTTGTGGCTCTTGTCGGGAATTAGGTGA
>CAZCPK010000077.1:0-12041 GCA_964500755.1 uncultured Anaerolineales bacterium | reverse complement strand
AAACGGCACAGGGAGTCTCTGAGGGGTCTTGGAAAGCCGCAGAACCGCTTCGTTTACCCGTCGATCTATTTGATTGCATAATCCTGTTAACTATTATATAATCTATTATAGAAGTTAACTATTTTCTTTTTTGTCTTACCCAGAACTTTCTCCGGTAAAATAGCCTCTGGGTCACTTGGAAGTCTCCGTATATTATTGATCTCGCTCATGTTAAAAACGTTGCAAGGGATGAAAAGCGTTTTTATCATCAAGCAAATAAGGCTCGTAGTCAAGCACGAAACGTAGGGAAGTGCTGTTGCAACGCCACTTCGCTGCGCTGGCCCTAAGGAGCAATATCCAAGGACTTTGTGGCTCACTACGAACATTCCAGAACTGAGTAATAACTTATGGATCTTTGGGGTTTCGCCGGATGCAAGAGCAACATTTGTCACGCACTTCCTGTCATAACGCAGAAAAGGTCTGGTGAGCCCCATTAGCGTAACTACTGCACTAGTTTTGGGACCACGCACTCCACTATCCGGCAAAGACCAAGGGACCCTAATCTATACAGTCCTGTTAATAAGAGCGATCAGCTTAGTTTTAAAGGAGATAGGAGATGACAAAATTGGAAGTTGTTGAGGGTATCGGTCCCGTTAATGCCGAGAAACTGCGTACTGCAGGTATTGACTCGCTTGAGGCCTTGCTGGAACAGGGAGCCACAGCGGCGGGACGTCGGGAAGTGGCCGAAAAGACAGGTATCAATCTCGAGCATATTCTTAACTGGGTCAACCGCGCCGATCTGATGCGCGTGAAAGGTATTGGTGAGGAGTACAGTGATTTACTGGAGATGACAGGGGTGGATACGGTGATGGAGCTGGCTCAACGTAATCCGGAAAACCTGCATGCCAAGATGCTGGAGATCAACGAGGAGAAGCGGTTGGTTCGCCGGCCTCCTGCGTTGAGTCAGGTAACAGGATGGATTGAGCAGGCCAAAAATTTGTCGCGCGCTGTGTTCTATTAGATGAGGAGTAAGTGATGGCTAACAGTGACATTGACCTTAGCGGACTTTTCGACGTTGCCCTGCAAACCCTGGCCAAAAACAAGCAGGAAGTCAACCAGCTAGACGGTTACAATGGCAACCATGGCGACAACATGGTCAACAATCTTCAGTTGATCAAGGAAGCTCTCCGGACCAAAAAGACCCAACCACCCGCTCAAGCGCTCGATTACGCCGGTCAAGTACTGGAAAAAAGGGGGCAGGGGGGAACCAGTCGCTACTACGCGCAGGGGTTACATCAGGCAGCGAATCGCTTCCAGAGCAAAGAGCGATTGGAAACCACCGACGTTGTCGATCTGATCCAGACGCTGATGGGCTCGATTCCTGCTGAAGGTTACCCGGAGCGACCGCAAGCTAGCGATAAGGGCACCGTTTTGGACGTCTTGGCGATGTCAGGTGGCGGAAAAACAGCGCAGTCCGCGTCCCAGCCGCAGCAGACGCAAGCCAGCGGTTTCGATATCGGGGGATTACTGGATATGTTAGGGGGACGGAGCGAGCAGCCGGAGGCTCCGGCGGAGGATGATGGCTTTGGTCTAGACGACGTAGTAGAAACTTTGCTGCCGGCTGGGGTAGCTTTCCTACAAGCGAAACAGTCTGGCGCCGACAATCAGGACGCTGCCCGGCAGGCACTGGTGGGGATATTGATGGGCGGTCAGGCGAACCCACTGCAGTCAAATTCCCCGCGTGCTGCGGCTGGCGGTCTCATTGCGCAGAGTTTACTTCAAGCACTCGCAAATAGGAGCTAGACATCAGAAAGGGATCCCGGAGGTGACCATCCGAAACTCTCCCTCGCTATCTCAGAAGCGCATTGGGACGCGAAGAGGAGACCCACAGTAATTGCACTATATGTAACAGTCTTCAACAATATTCAATACAGCATAGGTAAAAGGAGTAAAACATGGCCGACGAGAAGAAGAAAAAGGGGATTTTCGGGAAAGCCATCGATGCGATGACTTCCCGCGACGAGAAGGCAGAGGCCGAGGAGGCCAAAAAGAAGGAATCTGAAGCCAAGCAGAAGGAAACTGCAGCTAAGGCGAAGGCCGCACGGGAGGCGCGGAAGCGCTCCCAGGCCGAATCTAAAATCGAGGAGGCCGAGAAGAAAGCTGCCGAAGCCGAGAAGAAGACCGACGAGATGAGGCGCCAGATCCAGGAACAGAAGCGCAAAGAACGCGAGGAGCGTCTCAAGAAGGTCCAGGAAGAACGCGCTCAGGCGAAGAAGGAAGCCCAGGAGCGCACCTACGTCGTCAAGTCCGGCGACAGTCTGAGCAAGATCGCGAAAGAGTTGCTCGGGGACGCCAGCCGCTGGCCCGAGATTTTTGAGGCGAATAAAGATCAGATTTCCGACCCCAATCTGATTCGTGTGGGACAGGAACTCAAGATTCCCAAGGAGTGACGGCGCCTTTCAAAAGTCAGTAGACCAGAGCGTGCTCCTAGGAGCACGCTCTCATTATGTGGGCTGTAGGCGAACCTAGACGGAATTTCCGCAACGACGTTGTAGCTGTACTTCGTACGACCAACTCTCTGAAATGAATCTCCGGCGCTCGCGTCAAGCCAGATGATAATGTCATCGCTGACTACCGAACAGTATTGGTTATTTTCGTCAACAGATAAAGCCGGTTTATTTTCATAAAGCATCATGTGAATAGCATTTTCTTCAACCCATGTTAGCAAGACACCATTCACCCTAGCAGTCATCCCCTTTCGCCCACGAGGACGCAGCCGGGGAGCCTTTGAAGAGTACTCGCCCTCCTTGCTCCCCTTTGGGTCAGTGGCTCCGATCCCGTACACGTAAATCCGCTTACTCTACTGAAATAATTTTATCAAACGCCAAGGGGTCCGGTAGCTAGCGTTACCGAAGCGCTACCTTGACAGGCAACCCACCCGATGTTACAATAACTCGTGAAACATTGCACGAATTCGAACGGAGGTATGCGATGAAGTCGACTGTCCCGGGCCCCACCCTTAACCGCCTGCCTATCTACTATCGACGCCTTAAGGTCGTATTGAAAAGAGAAATACCCTACGTCTCCTCGAGCGAGCTCGGGGAGAGTGCTGGCGTTCCCGCCGCTCAAGTGCGCAAGGATCTAAGCTATCTGGCGCAAAAAGGACGTCCCGGCGTGGGCTACGAGGCCCAGGCGCTGGCAGAACAGTTGGAGGATTTTCTGGGGTTGACGCGTAACAAAGAAGCGCTACTTGTTGGGATCGGCAACCTGGGACGCGCGCTGATGCTTTATCCCGGTTTCAAGACGTACGGGCTCGAAATCTCCTTGCTCTTTGACAGCGATCCGGCAAAGATAGGCGAGAAGATTCGCGGTCACGAAATTTTCTCCGCTGATACATTAACAGAGATGGCCTGCTGCCATGGAATCTCTGTGGGGATCATCACCGTCCCGGCGACGGCAGCACAAGCCATCGCGGACGCCATGATAGCAGGAGGCATCAAGGCGATTTGGAATTTTGCACCGCAGCGACTGAGCGTTCCTGAAGACATCTACGTGAAAAATGAAGACCTCGCCGCCGGATTAGCTGTGCTGGCGCATCACGTCCATCAGATCGAGAGCGCTGGCTGAATATCTCTCGCAACTAGGGGGCTGCGATGGTTCAGAAACAAGGTGACACGTTATCTGGCGACAGCATATTTCGCTCCTCATCCTCGCCCCCGGGGCGAGGGCACCGAGTGAAAATACACGGTGCGCAGAGATGCACCGACATCTGCATGAAAGTGTCCCTTTACTCCCTTGGACTTCTGAACCGTACTCGGAAGGCGGGGGAACAACCGGCGTCGGCAGATCGTACGTTCAGACCGGTCGGGAAGCTGCGTCCCTCAGCGCCCGATACGTATACGTCCAGGTCGTCGACGTAAACGCCGCGACGATTCCCCGCGCCAGCAAAGTCGGTAAGATCACGAGGAGCCAGATGAGCGGCAGGAAGACGGCGACCGCGATCAGCCAGGCCAGCACGTCCCCCACCACCAGCAAAACCAGGAAGTAGCTCGCCCAAGCGGGGAGCATACCCAACAACAGCGCCACCAAAAGAAGCAAGAGCCCAACAAAAGCCACACCCAGGCCGGCGAGGAAGTTAATCAGCCATAAGAGCAAGACCTGTCCCGCGGCCCGCCAGAAACTGCGTGACAACACCTCAAAGCCCCGCTGCAAGCTGCCGAAGAAACCCCGGTCCTCCAGAACGAGTGCCCGCCCCACCACGCCCCGCAGCAAATCCAGCCAGAACCGGAAGAGTACGGAAGAAAAAATAATGAGCGCGATAAACCCCAGAAACCAAAAGATCAAGAAAATTACAAAGACCCCCCCGCCCTCACCCGCGACCGTAAGGAAGGTGAGCGCGATAAAACCCACCAACCACACTCCCACCAGAACAAGGAAAAAGATCTGGAAGGGGAGCCACAGCACCAGGTCAAGCAGCAGAAGCCAGACCGCCTCCAGAGACCAACCGCGGCGAAAACCCTGCCCTAACCTCAGGCGATGACCGGTCTCGGCGTAGTCGTCGACCATCTTGACCAGCGCAGCCTCTCCCACGTAGCGCGCCAGCCCAAAGATCAAGGAGATCATGAGCCCCAGCGCCCCCAAGGAGAGAATAATGAGCACGAAGATCCAGAAGTTCCGTACAAAGAACTCAAGGAGCGCTTGATCCCCGAAAGAGAGCGTGCGGTTTATCCGCTGCTGGCTCATTTGCTGCACGAAACCGGAACCCTGACTGGTACCCACCGCCAGGGCGATGAGAATCCCAAAGAGCCACAGCTCTTTATAGTCCCAGATGGTGTCCCACGCCCGCTTTAGTATGCTTTGATAGCTCATGATGCCCTCCTTACCTTACCAATAATGGGGAAAACTCCGGTTTTCAGAAAGCCGGAGTTCCCTCAGAAGCTCGTGTCAACCAACTTAGCTCTTTGGGATTTCGCCGGATGCACAGACAACGTTTACCACGCGCTTCCTGTCACAATGCAGAAAAGGTCTGGGGAGCGCCACTAGCGTAGCCTGTTGCACTAGTTCTAGGGACACTCACTCCACAATCCGGCAAAGTCCCAGAGATCCATCAACTTTCTTGATGGCGGTCCTTACTCAGTTCTCCTGCTCTTTCGGCTCCGCTGGCTCGTGAATGCGCTGCCGCAGGGGACGTACCACGGCCAGCAGGAGAACCAACGCAGCGCCGATCAACGTTGCCGAAAGGCCCACGCCGGTCAACGGCAGCCGCTCACCGTTATCCTCCGCAGCCGCAACCAGGGTCTCATCCTCCTCTGAGGGCTGCGAGGGCTGAGAGGGGCCGGTGTCTTCTTCCCCGGGCTCCTCAGTCGGTTCCTCCGTAGGCTCTTCTGTAGGCTCCTCTGTAGGCTCCTCTGTAGGCTCCTCTGTCGGCTCCTCTGTCGGTTCTTCGGTAGGAATCGTCGTCGGGGTAGGACGGCGCGTATTCGCCGGTGTGGGGCGTTGGGCTTCGACGCGGGTGGCGCGCAGCCCGCTGTGCGCCACCCCTATAAGCAATAGAATGAGAATGCTCAGCCCGATCCCGTAAAGTCGCTGCCGTCGGACATTCCGAATCATAGAGACCTCCGCTGTTGATTCTTCCCCTGCAAACGCCTGATGGCCTTATTGTAGCACAAACCACCAAATACACACAAAATAGCGCTACTGATTAAAGTGTACAGAAGATAACAAAACGCCGACCGACGTCGCCAATGGGTCAATATCCCCCTCAACCCTCTACGGATGCAGCGTGGGCGTGGGCCGCGGGCCTACGTGCGGCGTGGGCAGCGGCACGTGCCGGTCTTCCAGATCCTGCACGCCCATTACCTCAAAGCCGACAGGACCGTAGGTGTTATTACTCTCGTTGGACTCCCGCACCGTATTGTCCGTATCGACCTGCGCGTAAAGTTGGCGCGTCCCGGCACCCAGGTTGAGGGTCCGCGTGAAGGTGTAGCTGGCCCCCACGTCAAACCAGGCGCCTTGAGCGCCCCAGAAATAATCGCCCTGCACCAGCGACGCCGGTTCCCGATCCACGTAGAGATCGACGTAGAAGTTATTACCGTATTCCACCGGCTGCGCGCCCTGGTTACGCACGGTGATGCGGACCAGTTGCCCGTCGTCCTGCGACTCCACCCCCAGCGCCGTAACCACCAGATCGGGTAGATTGGGGTCGTAGTTGCGCAGCACCAGCGGTAGGAAGACGACGTAGGTGGGCGCCTCCTCGACCGTCGTCACGGCGACGGCGCTGTCGGCGATGTTAGAATCTTCGGTGGCGGTGACCTGCACGGTGGTGGTGTCCACGGTATTGGTGAGCGCGTCCACCGGCACGGGCACCGTGACGGTAGCCGGGTGCGTCGCGCCCGGCGCCAAGGTCACGTCCATCAACGGGTCCACGCTGACGGACCAGACCTCGCTGGAGCTGACGCCCAGCCGGAAGGTGTCGGTGAAGTTACCGGTGTTGGTGAAGGTGTAGTGATAGAGAACGGTCTCACCCGGCTGAGCCGAGCCGCTGCGATCCGGCCCAACGCTCACGCCGCGGGTGCGCGTTACGGTGGTGGTGTCTGTAACAGAGTCCCAGACCGTAGGATCGGCGCGCGAAGTCACCGTGACGTACGTGGTCTCGACGAGCCCGCCCGTGCCCGAGGGCACGGTGACGGTGACGACAACCGGCGCGGTCGCGCCCGCATCCAAGGCAATGGGGTTCTGGCTCAAGGTGACGGGCCAGCCACGGACACCGGCAAGCGTCAGGTCAAAGATGTCGGGGCCATCACCGGTGTTGGTGAGGTCATGAGTGAAGACCACCTCGGTGGCATCCAACGTCGCGGTTTGACGATCCGGTGTGAAGGTCACGCCGGCCTGCCCCACGACACGGCTGGTCAACATCACGGTAGCGGTCGGCCCTTCCTGCGCAGTCACAGCTAACGTATTGGTCATGAAGCCGGTTGTCCCGGCCTGCACTGTGACCAAGATAGACTCCGACCAGCTGTGGCCCACCGGCAGCGACATGTTATCCCAGGAGGTGGGGTCGGTGGTGGTCACTTCGCCAGGCAAAGTGTCGGTGACGGTGATAGTGAGGGGCTGATTGCCCGTGTTGGTGACGTAAAGGGTGTAGGTCAAGGTATTGCCTGCCAGCACCGGGTCGGGGTGCGCTGCTTTAGCAGCGTTGAGCTCGAAGCGCGGCTCAGCATCCACTCGCGACGTGACGCTAGCCCTGTCGGCGACGCCTTGCACCGTCGTAGCAGTGACCGTATTGGTAATGACACCCTCATACCCACTCTGCACCGTCCCAACAATGGTGTATGTTTGTGAGGCACCCACGGGTAGCGATACGTCCGACCACGTCGTGGGATCACCCGTGGTCACTTCTGTGGGCAGGGCATCGGTGATATTCGCGGTGAGCTCAACGTTGCCCGTGTTCGTCACATGGATCGTATAGGTCAACGCCTCCCCGGCGATCACCGCAGCGGGCACTACGAACTTGGAGATGGAGATATCCGGCTCATAGGGCGGAAGTTCAACGAGAGAGGTGACGCTATCGCTATCACCCACCCCTTCCACTGTTGTGACAGTCACCACGTTGGTGATCTCCCCCTCAACGCCGCTACCCACGGTCCCGACAATGGTATACGTTTGGGAGGCATCCACCGGCAACGCCACATCTTCCCACGTCGTGGGATCGCCCGTGGTCACCCCTGCGGGTAAGGTATCGGTTAAGGCATAGGTAAGCTCCACCTCCCCGCTGTTCGTCACATAGATGGTGTAGGTCAACGTCTCGCCAGCCGTGACGAGGGCAGGCGAGACGGACTTGGATACGGTAATGTCGGGTTCCGGCGGCAGCACTACCTGCGTCACGGCGGAATCGATGTCCTCCGCACCTTCCGCTGTCGTCGCCGCAACGTAATTGGTTATCTGCCCCTCCACATCGCTCCCCACGGTACCTACAATGGTGTAGGTCTGCGCCCCCCCCACAGGAAGGGATTGGTCCGCCCATACCGTCGGATCATCCGTGGAGACGCCTGGAGGCAACGTGTCGGTGATGGTCGCGTTTAGGTCCACGGTCCCGGTGTTTGTCACGTGAATGGTATAGGTCAGCGTTTCTCCCGCAAAGACGGTATCGGGCTCTCCACGTTTGGATATGGACAGGGAGGGTCCGGTTCCCCCTTCCACGGTCGTGGTATCCACCGCCTGCGCGGGCGTTCCCGACTCGAAGGAAGTCGCCGAGAGGGTGGTATCATTAACCACACCCCCCTGCGCCGAGGACGGCACGGTAATTGTAACCGCCACCGATGTCTCACCACCAAAGGGAAGGGAAATCTCCCCAGGTTCGATCAACGCCCCCCAACCCGCCAGATCATTCTCGGCTGCCAACACGAAGGTGCAGGTACCGTTGCCCATATTCGTAAGGGTGTGCGTGTAGACGACACTGGCGCCCGAGGGCACGGTCTTAGATTGCGTTGGGGGATCAAAAGCGGCGCTACAATCTACGGCAACCTCGGTCACGTCCTGCACTGTACTGACGATGTCGGTTCCCACCAGCGTAGCGGTGATGACTGTCGTATCTTCGGCGCCGCCGCTACCGAACGGAATATCCAGCCGGACGGTAATTGGCGCCGTGGCGAAGGGGCCTACCTCCACAGGACTCGCCGGTGGATCCAGGGCCACGTCCCAACCCAGACTACTTTCTGCTGCGAGGACAACGCTTTCGGTGTAGTTCCCGGTGTTGGTGAGCGTATGGACGTAGGTGATGGACGTTTCTCCTGCTCCCACCGTACCGTTATGATCCGGCGCCAGGTTCATCCCGCGTGTGCGAGAGATGGTCAACGTGTTGGTCTCTGAATCGAAAACTGTCGGGCTATAGTGGGACGTCGCAGTAACGACGATGTCCCCCACTGTGCCGCTGATGGCAGTAGCAGCGGGCATAACCTCCAGATCGAACGTCGTTGTCATGCCGCGATCGAGTGAAAGCGGACCAACAGGACTTGCCGACCAACCCGCCGGCAGATCGGCGGTGACGGTGTAGGTGTCGACGCCCGTCCCGGTGTTGGTGAGCGTGTGCGTGAAGGTGAACGGGAGACCCGGCAGCGTACTCCCAGCGACGCCCGGGGAGAGATCCACGCCGGGATCAAAGCGCACCCGCGTGTGATCCAAGGCGGAATCTGAGACCCCGCTGGAGTTGCGCGAGGTGGCGACGACGTAGGTCAGATCCTCCAGCCCACCCGTGTCCGGCGGCACCTGCACCTCTACCTGAACTTCAGCGCTTGCCTCGCTGCCCAGCTCTACCTCGGCGGGCGTCAACAGCCTAGCCCACCCCTGACTGCTCGTGACCTCAACGTCGAAGGTGTCGGTGAGCTCTCCGTTGTTGGTGAGTGTGTGCGTGTAGACGTAAGTTGTACCGGGATCAAGAGCAAGCAGATGATCAGGCTCCAGCGCGACGCCAGGCTCACCCAGGTATTCATCAGCACCGATATCGACGCGATGCCCTGCCGGGATGGGCCGGGGATCGCCGTCAAAATCCACGTCCAACGCCGTGGTCGGGTCCCCTGCGTCCAAGGCGGGCGAACCGTTCTGGATGTGAAGATCTGGCGGTGAAGATGAAGAGTCAACGAAAAGTGGGGGCTCTCCGGAGACTGTGCCCGTCCCCTTGCTGAAGCCAGAGACGTCGGATTGCGTGTTGTCATAATAGAGGTTGTAGGCAGCGTAAGCCGTACCGGCGGCGACGTGGACAGCCGCGTGCTCCTGTGCCAGGAGAGAGCCCCCGCCACTGTAGGTACTGGCGATAAGGGTATTTGTCATGCTGAAGCTGTCACCCGCGGCGTAGACGGCGCCGGCATCCGTATTGGCATAATTGCCATAAAACGTATCGTTAAGCAGGGTGAGATTACCGTTTGTCAGGTAAATACCTCCGCCGGTTTGCGTCGCCCCGTTATTGGAGACGAACGCATTCGTCAGGGAGAGCGCGCCTCCGGCGCTGTAAAGCCCCGCGCCCAGCGTCGCCTCACCTTCATAGATCCGGGTGGCGTGCAGCTGCACGTCCGCGCCGGCGTTGTATAGAATGCCGCCTGCATCCTCATCAGAGGGACCGCCGCCCAACCCCGTCGCCGAGCCGGCAGCCAAATCCAACCCTTCCACCAGGACGGCGCCGGCATCGGCGGTGACGTAAATCACACGTCCCGCTGCTGCAGCATTGAGCGTCGTTGTGTTGACGCGGGTATTGAACGTGTCCCAATCGGCGGTACTATAACTACCGCGTAGGGTGACGGGCTTATCGATATAAGCCATTAGACTGCCCACCGGGGACGTGTAGATATCGGTATACGTACCGGTCGCCACGCGGATCTCGTCGCCGGATTGGGCCTGCGTCAAGGCCCACTGCAACGTCCGACAAGGATTCAGGTCCGGTCGCGTACAGTTGTTATCGGATACATCGTCCTGGTTGGGGTCACCGCTCCCCACAGTCTCATCGACGAGGCTGTCGTAACCGGAGAGAGCAACGTACCGAGTGCCGTTAATGTACCCGACCTCCGTCTCGTTCAAGGCCGCTCCCTGAGTATCCTCCCCGCTTCGCGCAATGACCGAGGTCCTGTCCACCACGCCCCCCGCAATCTCCTCGCGGATCGTCACCGCAACGGTGATGGTCTGTGACATCCCCGGTCCCAGCGTAAACTCCGTAGGTATCGGTGCGACAATGGTGCCGGAGGCATAGAGCGGACTGTTCGTAAAGAGCTCAAAGGGCGTGGTGAAGTTGCCCGTATAGGAAAGCACGTGGGTATAGGTAACGGTCTCACCGGGGTAAGCAAACCCCGCCTCCTCACCGATATGATCCGGGGTAAGAGTGAAACTATCGTCGCGCGCGACTTGCGTCACCAGCGGCGATAAGCTCCCGTCAGGGGAACCCTCACAGCCCAGCGACTCAAGGTTAAACCTTGTGGTCTCCATGGTTGAGGGGTCGTCCTCTACGGAAGCCGGCTGTCCCGGCGGAATGCTTACCGCAAGACGAATCTCCGCCGTCTCTCCCGGTCCGATACTGAAAACCGCGGTATTCAGAGTAGGCGTGATGACCACGTTGGTCGCGCTAACCACCTCGGTGATCTGGGCCCACCCGCGGGAGGACAGCCAGGTGATCTTGAGGGTTTCGGTGTACCCCGTACCTTCCCCTCTGGAAGTCTCTGAATCATCATGGACAAACCATTGTTCGCTGAGATTGGTGACCGCATAAGTATAGGTGTAGGTTTCCGCGGGTGGAACGACCTCGCCTTCCGGCTCTTCCCATTCCAGGCGCCAGCGGCCCACAGTATACTCCTGATAGCCCATATCCTTAGCACAGAGCTGGGGGCGCGGGTTGTTATTGGCGTCCACCGTTACATATGAAGCGTTTTCGCCAAGAGCATCAATGGGAGGCGAGAAATACTGCAAAAGGCCAAAGGCCGTCAGTTTCGGATCCTGGACCAGATGTTTTCCACCCGTGGAGACACTGTCGGCGTAGTCATTTCCCCAACGCATGGAATGGGTCACGGATAGGGGGCTGTCACTGTAGATACCCGCCCCCGCGTCCGCCTCATTCAAGGCGATAATGCTGGCATTCAAAGTGACGTTATCGCCGTCGTCGTAAATACCGCCGCCCTGCCCGCCTTCTTGCGTCGCTCGATTCTTATGAAGCGTCAAATGCTTCAACGTCATGTTGGCGCCGGTGTTATAGATGCCGCCGCCCTCCTGCGCGGAATTGCCATGGAAACGCACGTTCACAAGATCGACGTTATCCCCCGTATTGTGGAAACCACCGCCCGTCCCTCCTGTTACCACACCTTCGGAGACACCGTTATCTGTCAGAGTAGCGTGGGAGAGCTCGAAGTTGGAGGCGCGATTGTGAACGCCGCTCCCGTTGCCATCGGCATAATTATCCGAAATCCGGCCCCCGCTAAAGCGGACGTCACTGCCGGTTGCGTTGAAAATACCACCCCCATGTCCCTCGGCCTTATTAGCGGAGAGATCCGTGTTAAGGTACTGTGCCGTGCTGTTCGCGGCGAGATCGG
>CAZCPK010000076.1:0-12148 GCA_964500755.1 uncultured Anaerolineales bacterium | reverse complement strand
GTTTGCTTTGTGCGCGGTTAAGCACGTTCTGCGACATTGGCGAGGGTCTTCGCTGCCCACTCGCTTCGAAATCCCGCATTTCCTGGAAGATAGACAGGTAATCTACTGATCCGTTCACCCCGTTCTGCAATTACGGCATGAACGTTTGATCCAGGTGTAACGCGCCTTCCCCGGCTTGGCTCTTTTGGACCTCGCAGGATCAGGCCGAAAACTTAACCACGGATTTCACAGATTTGCACAGAAAATGAAAAGTCAGTGAAAAATCCGGGCCAATTTGGTAAAAACTTACAATCGTTTTGGTCCACCGGGCGAAATCCCAGAGACCCACCGGCTTGAAAAGAGCAGTTGGAAAAACCACTTAATCTGCCGACTCCGATTTTCATCCCCCTGGTGTGGCTTCTGTGTAGGGAGTCCTTCAAAAAGGCCATTTCACCGGCGTCCCGGTTTACGTTTTGGGATTTTGTTTTAACATAGGTAGGTCACGTCCTGATCGTAACATACACGTTGGGTGGGTCCCAACGCTAAGGGCTCGTAAAAATATAACTTCCCGTGCGATTTCTGGGCAGCACATCTAATTAGGCGTTTTGCACTTGAAGACCACGAGCCTGAAACGCTTTCCCGGGTTTCCCGCATTTGGTCAAACCACACCGTCGGGAAGTTATTTGTTAACAAACCCTAACGCAACAGAGAGGAATACCTATGCCTAAACCATACGTCGCCATCGTTGGACGCCCCAACGTAGGGAAATCGACGCTCTTTAACCGCATTATCGGCGAACGCCGGGCCGTGGTCAGCGACATCCCCGGCACCACCCGCGACCGCATTATCGCGCCAGCGGAGTGGGATGCATGCACCTTTATGCTGGTCGACACGGGCGGTATCGAGATTCAGCCGAGCTCCGTAGAAGCCGGTCGCCGCCCGCGAGAGACGAAACCCCTGCTGGAGGATTCCGTCGAATTCATCCCGCTGATCCGAGCGCAGGCGCAGCAAGCCATCGCCGAAGCCGACCTGATTCTCTTCGTGGTTGACGCGGCAACGGGGTTGACCGGCGCGGATCGCGAGGTCGCCGATCTTCTGCGCCGAGCTGAGAAACCCGTACTTCTCGTCGCAAACAAGGCCGACAATGAGAGACGCGATCAAGAAGCGCTGGAGTTCTACGAACTGGGCTTGGGTGAAGTCTACCCTATCTCCGCGCTCCACAGCCGCGGCGTGGCTGACGTGCTTGATCTGATCGTCGAGAAGTTGCCGCCGGAGGAGCCTGAGGCAAAGGAAGAAGACGCAGTACGCATCGCCATTCTGGGACGTCCGAACGTCGGCAAATCGACGCTCTTCAATCAGCTGCTGGGACAGGAGCGGGCCATCGTCAGCCCGGTCGCCGGGACGACCCGCGACGCGTTAGACACCGAAATCCGCTGGGAAGATCAGAAGGTCATCCTAATTGATACAGCCGGCCTGCGCCGACGGGGACGGGTGCAGCCGGGCGTCGAAAAGTACAGCGCGCTCCGCACCCTCAAAGCGGCCGAGCGCGCCGACGTGGCCCTCCTGCTTATTGACGCGACCGAAGGTATCACCGCCCAGGACACCCACATCGCCGGGCTGATCCGACAGCAGGGCGTCAGCACCGTCGTCTTGGTAAACAAGTGGGACGAAGCAGCCCCGGAGATCAAACAGGAAGGACTCCACCTGGAGGCGATCATCCGGGAGCGACTCAAGTTCATGCCCTACATTCCCGTCCTCTTTATCTCCGCGCTGACCGGACGCAACGTACATCAGGTGCTCCCGCTGGCCCTGGAAATCGTGGAGGCCCGAAACGTGCGCATCGCCACCGGGATTCTCAACGACGTCATGCAGGAGGCACTTCTGGAGCACGCGCCACCCACCAGACGCGGGCGCAAGATGAAGCTCTACTACGTGACGCAACCGGAGATCACACCCCCTACTTTTATTTTATTCATCAACGATCCCTCCCTGGTTCACTTTTCCTACCGGCGCTACTTGAAGAACGTTATCCGCGACGAGCTCTTCCCTTTTCCCGGCACGCCGATCCGACTCGTCTTTAGGGGACACAAGCGACGCAAACGCAAAAAATGATGCGAGGCCAATCGCATGGAGGGCTCAACAAAACGTCCCGGGAAGGGTCTCTTCTCCCTTTCCGGGACGAAAGCGTAAGCGCAAAAAGACGTTACAGCATATCCAGGCGCAGGCGCGCGACAGGCTCCAGCTCACGCGGGTAGCGCGGGAGATTCGGCTGCCCATCCACTAACAGCTCCCAGTCCGCCGGCAGATCCAACACCTGGAGGGTCATGGTGATATTCGCCATGCAGATCCCGACATCCAGGTATTTGTAGTTCTGTTTGACGCCTTTGCCATACACCTCATTCTCTCGGCGGACGAAGACGTAGAGCCAGGGTTGCCGCCATAGAAATCGCCACGGCTGGGCGTTGAGCGACGACGGCGCCTGTCGGGCCGCCTCCAGCAACGGCTGCAACTTCTCGGGTGGCTGTGTCGAACGACGGAAATTCTGAGAGAAGAAGAAGGTATCGAGCGGCTCCCGGCTCGCAGACCCCATGGCGGTCCGCATGACGACGTTGATCGCACGTCCTCCCAAAGCAGTAGCAGGCGACCCAAAGATGACGACGGTGCCGATGCGCGCCTGGCGACGTAGAACAAAGCGGGCCCGCAACGTCGTCGCGCGCGCCAGACCTCCGATGTAGCAACTCCCAATGTCCCGATACGCCAGCCGCACGACAATCTGTTGGGTCCGGTACCCCAGATCGGTCAGCGTGCGGTCGCGTCCAATGATGTACGGCACCATAAAATGCGGGGGGCTCAACACCCGACCGTAGGCGCCCAGCGCCTTGACGAGATCGTCCCCCGTCACCACGTCCCGGATCAGAACGGCAAAGTGATTCTCCGGCACCAACGGCTCCACCTCGGTGGCCCACACCGCAATCTCCGCCAACGTCTCTTCGGTCAACGGCTGCGGAGCATAACGCCGCACGGAATGGCGCTCCAGCATTGCTTGATAGAGCTCACTCTGCTCAATCAACGCCTGCATCTGCATAGTCTACCTCTCTGGTGTAGATACACTGGTAAGGACGCCCGGATCGCGGGCAACCGAAGCGCTTCTGAGACCTTCTCGGACCGCTCAACGCTTCTTTGTGACGTTTTATCCGGGCCATCAACCCGGCTCTGTCCACCTTGCTCTTATCTACGGACGCCGTGAGACGCCGCGCCCGCTTCCGCCCGCCGCTTGACGGGTCGATAAAGCGAGGGCACCAACTACCCTTCCCAACCCGTGCGACAATAGATGGGAGCATACGCCGTCGCTCTGGTGGGATCTTTCGGCATACCCTGCGGGTGATCTCGCAACCACCGACGGGCCTGCCGACGATCCTCCTCCATCTGCGTGATTAACGCATCCGCAGAATCGAAGCGTAACTCCGGGCGGAGGCGCTTGATAAAATCCAACTTCATGGGCGCAGCATAGAGATCGGCGGAGAAGTCCAAGAGATGGGCTTCCACCGTCACCTCATACTGGTCAAAGGTGGGCCGCGTCCCGACGTTGGTCACGGCGTCGAAGGTGCCCTGCGGCACGTGCGCCCGACAGACGTAGATGCCGTATTGTGGCAGAAGTCTTTCCGCCGGGAAATCGAGATTCGCCGTGGGAAAGCCCAGCGAACGACCCCGTGCCTCCCCGCGACCCACCTGTCCACACAGTCGATACGGACGCCCTAACAGAGCGTTGGCCTGTAGCAACGCCCCCTCACGCAACAGCTCGCGGATCTGGGAGCTGCGCACGGACAACCCCTGCCAGCGATAAGGCTCCAACGCGTGCACCTCATACCCCAGCTCTCGACCTATCCGCCAGAGCGTGGGCAAATCCCCCGCGCGGTCCCGACCCAACGCAAAATCCGGCCCGACCCACAGCCCCGTCATACGCAACTGCCGGACCAGTCGGGTAATGAACTCCCGCGCCGCGGTCGAAGCCAATTCGCGATCGAAGTGAAGGACGACGACACCGTCCACCCCCAGCGCTTCCAGATATGTCAGGCGTTCTTCCAATGAAGAGAGCAGGATATTTTCGGCCTGCTGAAAGACCTGGAGCGGCAGGGGATCAAAGGTAAGCACAACCGCTTGCAAGTCACGCGCCCGAGCGCCTTCTAGCAACTGTCGGACTAGCGCCTGGTGACCGCGATGAACACCGTCAAAGGCCCCGACGGTCATCCCGGTAGGTTGCTGTACAGCCTTTCCCTCAAAGCCCTCTCGAATCCACATGAGCTATCTTTCCCTCTTCGGATAAAATATCTAAGTAGGTCAGAAAAAATATGTTAACATTTACTCGGAGCCCTCGTCTCGGGGGCTGTCTCCTTAGAACCGAGACGTTCACGGTTAGCCGTCCCCGAGACGGGGACGGGAGCGGATGGTGAATACGTCTGGAGTAAAGAAACTTTTACGGACTTACTTAGGAAGCCCGGTGCAACACGAGGTCGGGTTGCCACGCCTGCTCCTCGCGGGGTATCAATACAGCGACCAAACGCCCCTCCGGATCGTGCGCCTGGAGCTGCGGGGCTTGGGGAGCGTCGGGCAGCGTAACGACCCGGCCATTGTACACCGCTTCCGTCTGCTCGGCGGTCAGGGAAACTACCGGCAACGTCAGCACGTCCCGTGGGGGACGCAACGCCGTCGCCAATTCGTCGTTCTCGGCCAGAGCTTTCAACGCCGAAAGCGGATAGCTCTGCTCCAAGCGGAACGGTCCCACCGCCAGGCGGGTGAGCTTACGGAGATGGGCACCACATCCCAACACCTCTCCCAGGTCGTAGGCCAGGCTGCGAATGTAGGTTCCCGACGAACAGGTGACGTCCAGCGTAACGTCGGGCGGGATCCAGGCGCGTAATTTGAGGCTGTAGATCGTGATCTGACGCGGGCGCGGCTTGACGTTCTTTCCCTCCCGCGCCAGCTTGTAGAGCGGCTGTCCGTCCATCTTCAGCGCTGAATAGAGCGGCGGCAGCTGCGTGATCTCCCCGCGAAATTGTCGGAGCGCCGCAGCCACATCCGAGCGTTTCACGTTGACAGGGCGGCGAACCATAATCTCGCTCTCGGCGTCGTAGGTCGGCGTGATCTCTCCCAGTCGCACCACGGCACGGTAACGTTTGTCGAGACCGGTGACGAAGCGCGCCAAACGGGTGGCGCGTCCGACCAGAACGACGAGCACCCCGGTGGCTAACGGGTCCAGCGTCCCGGTATGCCCTACCCGCCGCACGCCGGTGAGTGTGCGGATCACCTGGACCACGTCGTGAGAGGTCGGACCGGAGGGCTTGTCCACGCTGAAGAAACCGATCATCACTTCTCTTCTCCTACCCAGTATGCCTCTCGATCTCGGCGCGGACCAGGGGCAAAACCCGTTCAACGGCGGCCTCCAGCGCCCCCTGGACGGAACAACCGGCGGCCTGACGATGCCCCCCCCCGCCCAGCGCCTGGGCAACAGAGGCCACGTTATAGCCGGGCCGCGCTCGGAAGCTCACCTTGACCGTGGCGTCCCGCATCTCCAGAAACGTCGCGATGATCTGGGCCTCCGCCACCTGGCTGACGAGATTGCCCAGATCGAGGTCGTCGTGATCAGCGATGCCCAAGGCCACCTTCTCGGTCAACGGGAACGTCGTCCAGGCGATGCCCCCATCCAACTGCAACCGGCTCAACGCGACACCCCAGCCCCGCATCTGCACATAAGGCACAGCGTCTAACGATCGCTGCATCACGCCGAGGTAGTCGCCGCCGGCCTCGATAAGACGCGCGACGGTCGCCAGCACCGCCGGCGTCGTCGCCGCGGTGCGCAGGCCGCGCGTGTCGGTGAGCAGGCCCAGGAGCAGGGCAGTCGCCATGTCCGCGGTGATCTCCACGTCCCACGCTTCGAGCAGCTCCAGCATGGGCAGCGCCGTCGCCGCCGCCTCAGGTTGGATGATACTGACGTCCCCGAAGCCAGCGTTGGTCTCGTGATGGTCGATCACCAACAGCGGCACGCGATGCCGCCAACGTTCCTGATAGAGCCCGCCGGTCCGCGCCAGATCGCTCATATCGACGATAACGACGAGGTCCGGCTCGACATCCGCCGGTATCTCCTGCACGAAAGCGTCCGCGCCAGTCACGTAGGACATCGTCTCGGGGATCGGATGTACGCAGGCGACCACAGGCGTCTTACCTTTTTCCAGCAGCGCCATTCGCAGGGCCAGGGCCGTGCCCACGGTGTCGCCATCCGGGCGCGGATGGGTCAGAATTACGGGGCGTTCACTGCGTTCCAGTAAAGAGAGTGCGTCAGCCAGCAGCGCTTCGGGCGTGGTTATCATGCGGGCGCTATTCCTCCTCTCGCAGTTTCTTGAGGAGCGCTTCGATACGCGCGCCGTGTTCCAAGGAGTCGTCGTAGACAAAATCCAACTCGGGAACGTGCCGCAGGCGTAGCGTAGGGGCCAGGTTGGCGCGCAGCCAACCGGCGGCGCCGTCCAGCGCCTCCTTGACCTCCTCTTTATGAGAGTCCAGGGCCGCCAGCTGGTTGGCCCGGGCTTCGTCGTCCGGCAGATCTTCCTCTGCCACCGGCGGTATGATGCTGTAGTAGACCTCTGCGCGACTGGTGTCCTGTGTCACGGAGACGTCCGTGACGGTCACGTCCGCAAAGCGCGGATCTTTGCTCTTTTCCAATAGCAACAAGGTAATTTTGCGGCGGAGCAACTCGTTAACCCGCTGCATATACTTCCTGCCCATAGTATCTGTCTATCCTCCCACTCTACTCTCCAGATGTGACCATTCATCCACAAGCATCACAGCCGGGAGAGTGTCCGGTGATCAGCGCCAAAACTCACTACGACTCGCGGCCTATCCCTTATACTCGGGCCTCACGCTCCACGACGTAGAATAACAGCTGATCACCTTCCTGAACACTGTCAAAGCCCTCGATCTTAACGCCGCACTCGTACCCCTGGCGGACCTCACGCACGTCCTCCTCGAAGCGTTTCAGAGAGTCGACGCCGCCGTCGAAAAGCATGTCACCGTCACGGTAGACCCGGACCTTGGCGTTACGGCGCGCCACGCCGTCTACCACGTAGCTGCCGGCGATCGTCCCGATGCTGGGGATGTTGAAGGTCGCCCGCACCACAGCCCGTCCAACACTCCGCTCGACGTATTTGGGTTCCAGCAAACCCTTCATCGCCTGTTCAACTTCGTTAACCAGACGGTAGATGATCTCATAGATGTTGATGTCGACGCCCTCTTCGTCGGCCATACGCTGCGCCGCCGAGTCGACGTTGACACGGAAGCCCAGGACGATGGCGTTCGACGCCACAGCCAAGTTGACGTCGGATTCCGTAATATTGCCGGCTGCGGCATGGACCACATTGACCTGGAGCTCCTCATCGCCTAACGCTTCCAGGGAGTTGACAATAGGCTCAATAGAGCCCTGCACGTCGGTCTTGAGCACGACGTCGAGCTCCTTCGTCTCGCCCTCCTTGATAAGGGCGGAGAACTCGTCCAGGGTCATGGTGCCTCGCGATGATGCCTGTTCGGCGGCGCGCGCCTCGTCCTGGCGCTGCTCGGCGATGGACCGCGCGCTACGTTCTTCCTCCACGACGCGCAGCCGATCGCCGGCGTCCGGCACGTCGTTCAACCCCAGGATCACGGCGGGCACGCCGGGGGGCGTCGTCTGGTGCCGGTCCCCTCGCTCGTCCTCCAGAGCGCGCACCTTGCCCCAGGTCTTCCCCACCACCACGACGTCGCCTACGTGCAACGTACCGTTCATGATCAGCACCGTCGCCACCGGTCCTCGGCGACGATCCAACTTACCTTCCAAGGCGGTACCAAACGCCGGCGCGTCGGGATTGGCCTGCATATTGATCTCATCGGCCATCAGAAGAATGGCTTCCAGCAGATCTTCCAGCCCCTCCTGCATCTTCGCCGAAACGGGAATCACCATAACCTCGCCGCCCCACTCATCGGGCATCAGTCCCTCATCCGCCAGCTCTTGTTTAACTACCTCAGGTTGGGCATTGGGGCGATCTATCTTATTCAGCGCGACGAGGATGGGTACATGCGCCGCACGCGCGTGATTAATCGCCTCGATGGTCTGCGGCTGCACGCCGTCGTCGGCAGCGACCACCAACACGGCAATGTCCGTGGTATGAGCGCCGCGAGCCCGCATGGCGGTGAACGCCTCGTGGCCCGGCGTGTCGATAAACGTAATGGGCCGTCCGTTGTGGTGGATCATATACGCACCGATATGCTGAGTGATGCCCCCGCTCTCACCATCTGCCACGTGGGCGTGGCGAATCGCGTCCAGCAACGTCGTCTTACCATGATCCACATGGCCCAATACCGTAACCACCGGCGGACGTCGCATCAGATTCTCGGACTCCTCGTCGGCGATGATCCGCTCCCAGAGGGCCAACTCCTCCTCGACCGCCTCTTCTGCCACCTCAACGTAGGGCAAACTGGCTTCAAACCCATATTCCGCGGCAATAATGGCGGCGGTGTCAAAGTCGATCTGTTGGTTGATGCTGGCCAACACCCCATTGCTCATCAGCGTTTTGATCAGGTCGATGGGGCTGATGCCCATGCGCTCAGCCAGATTTCGAACGGTGATGGTCTCAGGTATAGTAATTTCTCTTGTTTCGTTCATGCTCTCTCTCCTTACTGTCGACTTCAACGGGCATCCCGAAGATAACGATCCACAAAGATAAGATCATCCGGTTCCCAGGTGTTCAACTAAAATAAATCCCCAATTTACCCGCGTAGTTTATGACGCTACTGAAAAAAGTGTCTAAGCCACTGAGACACAGAGAACACCGAGGTAGATATTAAAAGTTATTGAGAAAAATTCACGCAATAAGCGTCTTGGGTTAGTTTTATCTAAGGATACTCTTGTTTTCTCTGTGCCCTCTGTGGTGAGCTATATAGTTATTTCTCAAATTACGGTAGTAGAGTGTAACCAGGTACGACGCACCTTAGAAAGCCTGAGAATGATCGTTTTGCGCACGCTGACATGCCTTTTATCCCGCATGACCCAATCATCGTAGGTGCGTTGCACCTTATGCCATAATTTCAGAGCTATTCCAGTGGCATCAATTTATGTTAAGATAGCGCCTTAAGATAGCGCCTTCATATACACCCGTAGGCGCTCTCGATCAGCGTCTGTCAACGTGTAACGCAGCGCATGTCCCAAGGTCCCCTGCCTAAGAGCGCGCTCCCAACAGGCACGCCGAGGACAGAGATAAGCGCCCCGGCCATTGTGTTTTCCCGTCTCATCGATCACCAACGTCGAATCAGACGTTCGAACGATTCTGACCAGTTCACGCTTAGGTCGCCGCGCACGACACGCTACACAGGTACGTTCCGGCACGTGCTTCGTACGTTGGCGCCGGGCCGACTTTTTTCCCATAGTATCAACTCCCCGGAAAAAAGGGGTGCCAGAGAAACCGTCCCCTGGCACCCGATCTTTTCCGTCCCGTTTTGCGTCACGCTCACGGACACAAACCGGCATCTTAAAAGTCGCAGTTTACGACTTACATATCAAACCGACGGATAACAGGAGTGACCAAGCAAGAAACCCCTAATGATCCCTGTACTCTTCCCACAAATTGTATGAGCGCCCCTGGCGCCGGCGACGCACCGTGTACGTCTCCCCGGTATCTTCATCGTAGAGAATAGCTCGGCGGCGCGCCTTGGTGCCACGACGTTGGTGCGGCTGATCCTCGAACTCTCGGTCAAGATCTTTTTCCGCTTCATCCTCAACAAATTCCTCGTAGCCCGGCAGCTCCAGATCGCCCAAATCGAGCTCTTCGCCTTCCGCCTCCGCCAGTTCGGCCAACTCGCGTTCCAGCTCTTCCTTTATGCGAGCCAACTCCTCGGGGCTGCGATAGGAGGCCATGCTCGACTGCAACGCCTTCACGGTCTCGGCGTCGAAGACCTTGCCAGAGGACATCGCTTCTTCTGCCACGGCTTCTTCTGCCACGGCTTCTTCTGCCACGGCTTCTTCTGCCACGGCTTCTTCTGCCGCAGCCTCTTCTGCCGCAGCCTCTTCTGCCGCGGCCTCTTTCTCTACCTCGACCGCCATCTCGGCCGCGGTTTCAACTTCCGTCGCGACCTCTGCAGCGACAGGCTCGATCTCTTCCGCGGCCGCCACCAACTCTTCAGCGACGGTTTCGGCCTCGTCTCCGACCGTAACGACAGGCTCAACCTCTTTAGCTTCTTCAGGCGCCTCACCGGCGAATCGATACACGCTGTCCACGACGGCCTGCTTGATCCGGTTGAGCGCCTTGGCGCCCACGCCGCTCAACATCAACAGCGCCTCGTCTCCCAGCGCGATCTTCTCCATGACCTGCCCTACGTTCTCCAACCCATTATTGCGCAGGTGGTCGCGAACCTTGTCCGGCAGCTCCAACACGTCCAACGACGCCTCGTACGCCTGGGCGGGCACCTTTTCCCGGGCGCGCTCGCGGGCCGCTTCCTTCGCGCGCTGCGCCTTGCGCTTGGCCGCCTTGCGAGCAGCTTTCTGCACCTCGCCACGAGAGCGGTCGCGTCGCTCGATCAGCGCGTGCCGCACGCCCTCGACGACGGTCTTGATAATCCGCCGCTCCTCATCGGTATAGGGATAGCGCTGCTCCTCGTGCGTGCGCACCACGGAGGCCAACCGCGGGACCAGTCCCACGATCTCCTTGCGCGAGTCCAACAGCTCCGGCGCCTCGTTGATCTTCTCCAGCGCCCACAACGCGGCCTCGGTCAGCCCCTGGATGTCCACGCGCCAACCCGTCATCTTGGCGGTCAGACGCGCGTTCTGCCCGGAGCGTCCAATAGCCAACGAGAGCTGCTCGTCCAACACGACCACGGAGGCGGTCCGTCCGCTCTCGGAGTTCTCGTCGACCACAACGCTCACGACGCCGTCCAAACTCAACGCATTCGCGATAAACTGCGCCGGTTCCTCGGCCCATTCGACCACGTCGATACGCTCGTCATTCAGCTCTCGAGAAATCGTCTGAATGCGGATCCCCCGGTGCCCAACGCACGTACCGACCGCATCTAGGCCCGCCTGGTGGCTCTGGACGGCGACCTTGGACCGGGTCCCGGCCTCTCGGGCGATGGCCTTGATCTCCAAGGTCCCGGCCCGAACCTCCGGCACCTCCAATTCCAACAGGCGTCGCAGCATGGCTGGATGGCTCCGTGAGACGGTGACCTGCGGACCCCGTGGCGTGCGTTTGACCTCCAACACGTAGACCCGGATCTTCTGATGCAGCGTATAGCGCTCACCGGGAATCTGTTCTCGCCGTGGCATAAGGGCTTCTTCCCTGCGCTCCAGGTGCAGCTTGATCCCCTGAGGACGGATCGACTGGATCGTGCCAATGATGATTTCACCCTCCTGGCGGCTGAAACGGGTGAATTGACTCTCACGCTCCGCTTCACGGAGGCGCTGCATAATCACCTGTTTCGCCGTCTGGGCCGCGATGCGCCCGAAGTTGCGCGGGGTCACGTCCATCATGATCGTATCCCCCAACGCAACGTTGGGATCCTGATGGCGGGCTTTCTCCAGCGCCACCTCCGTCTGAGGACTCTCGACGTCCTCGACGACTTCCTTCTCCAAGAAGACGCGCGCGGTACCCGTGTTCATGTTGATTTCCGCTGTAAGATTCTGGTTGGAAGAAATCTTCCAATCCCGACGATACGCGGAGACCAACGCTGCTTGCACCGCTTCTAAAACGATCTCCCGTGGGAGCTCGTACTCAGCACATATTTGATTAAATGCCAAGGCGAATTCGCTCTTCATGCCTCTCACCTACCTCAATACTTCCGATCAATCCAACCTTTACAAAGAAAAGTGGGGCAAGTCCCCACTTTTTAGAGCGTGCTCTTATGCCCCTAGCGTTCGACATTATAGCACAAAGGGAGCGTTTTATCAAGGTAAGATAACTGGGGGCAAACGAAGCGGTTCCGAGGCTCTCCAAGGCCTCTCAGCGCCTCCCTGCGGCGTTTGGCCACGTCGTCAACCCCCGCTTCGTTTGCCTTGCTCTCGCCTACGGGCGGCGTGAGGCAACGAGGCCGTTTTCGCCCGCCGATTTGGAGATGGTTCATTTTCCCGGTTGGTTAAGTTTACACTTTCCTTAATTGCGTCTCA
>CAZCPK010000075.1:248-12182 GCA_964500755.1 uncultured Anaerolineales bacterium | reverse complement strand
CTGCTCGGCGCGCGTTATTCCAGCCGGGTCGCGCTCCGGGCCAGCATCTGGCTCGATCCCTGGGCCCCGGAGCAGGCCGACTGCGCGTTCCAGATCCTGCAGTCGCTCTTCGCGCTGGCAGCCGGCGGCCTGATCGGGGAGGGGCCGGGCCTGGGCATCCCGACGCTCATCCCCGCCGTCCACACCGATTTCGCCTACGCGGCAGTCGTCGAGGAGTACGGTATGATGGGCGCGCTGGCGCTGCTGGGAATGCTCGCCCTCCTGCTGCAACGCGGCCTCACCATCGCGCAGCGCACAGAGTCGGTCTTTGAACGCCTCCTGGCCGGCGGACTCGCCGCCCTGCTGGGCATCCAGAGCTGGGTGATCGTCGCCGGCAACGCCAAACTGATCCCCATCACCGGGGTGACGCTGCCGTTTCTCAGCTACGGCGGTTCGTCCCTGCTGATGGCCCTGACGACGGTCGGCCTGCTCTACAACCTCTCCACGCCTCACCCCCCCCCCCTGGCGCTTCCCCTGGCGGGACAACACCAGCTGCCACCGCTGCGGCGCACCTTGACCCACCTGGGCGGCGTCCTGCTCGCGCTACTGGGCACCGCCGCGCTGGCGACGGGCCATTGGAGCGTCCTCCGCGCGCCGGAATTACGCGCGTACGCCACCAATCCCCGCCGCATCCTGGCCGAGCTGCGCATTCAACGGGGCCGCATCGTCGACCGGCGAGGCGAGCCGCTGGCGGAGATCACTGTAGACGAGGACGGCTTCGTCGAGCGCATCTATCCGCTTCCCGAGGTCGCGCCTGTGGTAGGCTACGCCACGCTCGACTACGGCGCCGCCGGGATCGAGGAGAGCTGCGCCGCCCGGCTGCGTGGCGACGTCGACCGGAATGCAACCGAAGCGGCGTGGGATGCCCTGCTGCACCGTCCTCCACAGGGCGAGACCGTCCGGCTCACGCTCGACGCACGCCTGCAACGTGCCGCCCAGGAGGCCCTGGCGGGCCATCAGGGCGCGGCCGTGCTGGTCGACAGCCGCGACGGTGCCATCCTCGCGCTGGCGTCGGCGCCCACCTACGACCCCGCCACGGTAGCGGAGACGTGGGAACAACTGCGCGCCGATCCACACTCGCCCCTTCTGAATCGCGCGACCCAGGGGCGCGTCCAGCCGGGGACCGCCCTGGCGTCCGTCGTCTTCAGCGAGATCCTCGAGGCCGCTGCGCCCCTCACGCCGACCCGGCCGCTCACTGCGCCGGTCGCCGTCGATGGAGCCGCCCTCACGTGCTATCGCCCCCCCACCGGCGCCGATTGGTCCGCTGCATTGGCCGCGGCCTGCCCCGCGCCCTTCGCCGCCGCCGGCGAAACCCTGGGGATGGAGCACCTCGCCGCAACGTTTTCGACGTGGGGCTTGACGACGCCACCGCCGCTGGCCCTGGAGACCCTGGCTGCGGAGTGGCCGCCGCCCGAGGGCGATCCAACACAGGAAGCCATTGGCCAGGGCGACCTCCTGGTCACGCCCCTGCAGATGGCCGGGGTCGCGGCGACAGTGGGCAACGAGGGACGACGTCCGCCGCTGCACCTGCTGGAGACCACGTATACCGGGTGCGACGTCCCCGCGAACCGGCGTTCCGCCTCCGTCATCACTGCAGAGCAAGCTACCGCCTTGCGCGCAAGCTGGCGGCGGTGGGGCGTGGAAATCATCGGCCAACCGGGAGAGGCACTGGGCGGCGCCGACCGAAGCCTCAGCTGGTTCCTGGGGCTCAACTCCGCCCGGATTCCCCGCTACGCCGTCGCCGTCCTCCTTGAAAATCCAAACCACCCCGACGAAGCGGCGGGCATCGGCATCCGGCTGCTGGAACGCGCCCTGGCCCCCTGAGCGACCGGGCTTCGGCGGACGAAGGCACAGAGATACCAGCATCCTCTCCTCTACTCCGATCTCTCTGAGGAGTTCAAGTTTATTTCTTACCCAAAACGCCCTTTAAGTTTGACAAACCACAAAAGTAGCATAACATAGGAATAATATGGAAAGCTAAGGCCCTGCATGAAGTTCCATCAGGGAACCGACGTAGCCTAAAATTACGGTAGTCGGATTTAGCCAGGTGCAACGCACCTCAGAAAGCCTGAAAATGGCCATTGCTTGCACGCTGACATGACTTTTTATTCAGCATAACCCAATCATCGTAGGTGCGTTGCACCTTATGCCGTAATTTCAGGACGTAGCCCCTCATATCGGGAATGAAGTCATTGATGAAATAGGCGGTCAAGTCGAATTCACGACTCTGAAAAGAAATTTCCCACACCACGAACGAGGAGAAAAAGGCATGAAAGAGACAATTTTGCTCATAGAAGATGACGAGGCGTTGGCCCAGCTGATCCAGCTTTTGCTTGAGCGCGCCGGCTACACAGTCGTTGCGGTCAATAACGGTAAGGAGGGTTTGGAGATGGCCCGCGAAAGGGAGCCGGACCTCGTACTCCTCGACATTTTAATGCCGGACATGGACGGCTGGCACGTCTATGAGGAGCTGCAGAGCATCACCGACGTCCCCGTGCTCTTCCTGACGGCGTTGGGCGACGAGCACAACGTCACCTACGGCCTGGGATTGGGCGCCGACGATTACATCGTCAAACCCTTCGGCTACAAAGAGCTGGTCACCCGGGTGAAGGCCTCGCTCTCGCGAGCGCGACGGGCCCGGGGCGAGCAGTCCATCTTCCAGGCCGGCCCGCTCTGGGTCAATCTAGACACCCACGAGGTCAAGATCCACGAGCGCGTCGTCTCTCTGACGCCGACGGAATTCTCGCTGCTCTCCGCCCTGATCCAGGACGCCGGGCGGACGGTCAGCCACGATACGCTGTTGCGCCGGGTCTGGGGACCGGAGTACGCCAATCGCCGCGACTATCTCAAGCTCTACATCTGGTATCTGCGCCAGAAGATCGAACCCAAGCCCCGAGATCCTCAGTACATCATCAGCGAGCGGGGGCAGGGCTACCGCCTGGAGGTCGAGCAGGTCGCGTTGACCTCGCCCGAAGCGACGGAAAAGGCAGAAGCGGCCGGAGTCGACGCAGAAGCAGACGACGACGTCACCGAGCCTGAAGAGGAATAACCATGTTGGGCGCCTCACTGCTCCAACAAAGTTGGCGCTTCGACTGGTACTCGGCGCTCATCGGCGCCGTGGCAGCCTGGATTCTCGCCGGGCTGGCCTACTACCGACGCGCCTCGCTCCAGGCCACCGCTGAGCGGCTGTGGGAGCCGGTGGCGCAGTGGCGCGCGCAGATGCGCGCCAGCGTCGAGGAAAAGTACCTGGCAGCGCTCAAGGAGGCCCTCCGCGGCCTCCTCCTTTTTCACCCCCAGGATCCGTCCGCGCCCTTCGTCCCGCCGACATTTCTGTCCCCGGCCCCCCTCCCCACCCAACTGACGTCCGAGATCGACCTTTACGCCCAACTGCGCGTACCCTACGACCAGCTGTTGAAGGGACACGCGCGCTTGTTTGTCACCGGAACCCAGGGCGTCGGACGCACGACGGCGCTGGCGTTGACCGTCTGGGAGAAAATAGGAACCGCTGCAGACGACGGTCCTTTTTCCCGCTTCCCCCTGTGGATCGATCTTAAGCAGCTCGACGATATGGATATCCCGGAGGAATCGACCGAGAACGAGGACGAGGCGCCGCCTCTTGAGAGATTCACCCGCCTGGCGGTTCGTTTTCTACCCCAGGCGCGTGAGCAATGGCTGGAAGCACAGCTCCAGGAGCAACCCAGCCTGATTCTCGTCGACAACTGGGATACCGTCCCCGCCGCGAGGAAGCGAGACGTCGGCGCGTGGTTTGCCACCGTCGCCGACGAGCTCCCGGAGAGCCGCTGGATCGTCACCGGCGGCACGACCGATTACGGTCCGCTGATCGAAGCCCACTTCGTCGCCATTGATCTGGAGCCTACGCTGGAGGAGACGGCGCTCACGACGCTTATCGACGGCTGGCGAGATCAGGTCACCCGGCTGGAACACCCTCAGGAGGAACCGGAAGAGGCAGAAGACGACGAGACGGCACCAGAGGAGCCCGTCGACACGCTCGATGAAGAAGATCTGTTCGCCACCTTGAAATGGGCGTTAGTCAGCGGCGACGAGCTACTGGCCCTGACGACGCGCACGTGGCTCTTTATGCGCGACGCTCAGGCGCCCACGCGACTTATGGACGCGCTGAACGCCGTCCTTCAGATCCAGATGCCGTATCCGGAGCTGGGCGACGAACCGGAGAAGATCGAGTTAGCCGAAGAAGCCTACCGCATTACCGAGCGCGTTCTGGAGAATGTCGCTTACCAACAGCGCCTTGAAGGAAAGACGTTCTCACAAGAGGATTTCGACGCGCTGCTGGAGGAGCAGCTGCCTCCGCCCGCCGAACGCGCCCCCCAACTGGAAAATACTGTCCACCGCTTGCTCAAACAGAATCCGCTTTTCTCCCTGAATCGTGGGCAGGAGATCGGCTTCAGTCACTTCCTGTGGCGGGAGCTCTTTGCCGCCAGGAAGTTGACCGCTATTGAGGACGCCATCGACCAGCTGCGACCCCACCTGAACGATCCGGAGTGGCGCCTGCTCCTGGAATGCTACGTCGGTCTGGGCGCGGACGCCAGGGCGCTGATCGTTCAGCTCCTGCGACAGAGTCTGCGACCAGAGGACCACACGTCGCTGCTGATCGCTGCCCGCTGGGCCGTCCTCGCGCCAGAGGACGCCGGATGGCGCAAGAACGTGATGAAGGCGCTGGCGCAGAGCTTCGCACAGCCCGGTATCGCGGCGGACTATCGGATAGCCGTCGGGCAGGCGCTGGCGCTGGTGGCGGGGGAGAGCGCGCTTCCCTTCTACCTGCAGGTGCTCAAGCATCCTCGCGCGGCGGTCCGTGCGGCTGCATTGCGCGGCGTCGGCTGGACCGGCGGTCCCAAGCAGATGCGCGCGCTCGCCAGCGGACTCACCGACGAGGACTTCGACGTCCGCGTGAGCGCGGTGCGCGGCTTGGGAGATCTCGGCACGTCCGGCGCGGTGCGCTTCCTCAAAGATCATCTGGTCGAGGCCGACGAGGAGCTGATGTTGATCATCGCTGCGGTGCTGGCGGAGACGCCGGAGGGCGGGGAGGCGCTGAAGGAGGCCACGCAGGCTGACGATCTGCTGGTCCGGCGCGCCGCCGTCCACGGATTGGGCCAGATCGACGAGCCGTGGACCCGGGGCGTCCTCGAACGTGTCCTCAGAGAGGACAGTCAATGGCTGGTACGATCGGCCGCCGAAGCCGCGTTGAGCGAGAGGGGCGAAGAAGAAACGGACCCGTCCGTCCCGGCGCCGCCCAGGGTCGACGAGGCGCAGTGGCTGATCGCCTGGGCCGCCCAACAGGGTCTCGGCGTCGGCCTGGACGAAGCCGCCATGCAGATGCTGCTGCGCGCGCTTGAGGTGGGCGACGTCCCGACACAAGTTCTGGGTGCCCAGACGCTCGCCCAGATCGGCCACCAGGAACACCTGACCGCCCTGCGTTCCCTATTGAGCGCCGAGAACGAGGCGGTCCACGAGGCGGCGCAGCTGGCGATGGCGAGCATCAAGGCGCGCTATCAGGGCATCGCCGCAGCGGAGAGCGAACCGGACGAGCCAGATGAGGTAGAAGAAGAGGAACAACAGCCGGAAGCGGAGTCCGCCTGAGAATTCTCTCTCATCGAAAAAAGCCCTCACGAACGTGAGGGCTTTTCGCTTGCGACAATCGTCGAGCGCGGAGACTATTCGTCCAGCGCCTCTTTGGGCGGTGACCAATCCACCGTATGTCCGTCGGCGCGCAATAAGTCCCAGGTCAGCACACGATAGGCCAACGCGCCCTGAGAGCGGGGCGAATAGAAGACACCGGGCTCCCCATAACTCGGCGCCTCACTGAGGCGCACGCTCCGGGGAATAAGGAAGCGGAAGACCTGATCAGGAAAATAACGGCGCACCTCGGCGACGACTTCCTGAGAGAGGTTAGTGCGCTTATCGTACATGGTCATCACCACGCCCCGAACCCGCAACTGGGGATTCAACCCTTGCTGGATCAGGGAGATGGTGTGCATCAGCTGAGAGAGACCTTCAAGCGCCAGGTATTCGCACTGGACCGGCACGACGACGCCTTCGGCGGCGCAGAGGCTGTTGACAGTCAGAATACCCAGGCTGGGCGGGGAATCGATCAAGACGTAATCGTAGCCGTCCACGTCCACCAACGCCTTCTGCAGGCTCCGGGCGCGGGCCTGGGGATCGGAGAGCGCGTTAAGATCGACGGTGGCGCCGGCCAGCTCCGGGGAGCTCGGTAGAAGATCCAACTTCGGCCAATCGGTCCCCACGATGACGCTCCGTGCCGGACGCTCTGCCAGGAGCACGTCATAGATCGAGCCGTCGACCTGCCGAGCGCTAATCCCCAGGCTGGTCGTCGCGTTGCTCTGCGGATCGACGTCTACGACGAGGACCTTGAAGCCCCAATCCGCCATGGCAGCAGCGAGATTGACCACCGTCGTCGTCTTGCCTACGCCACCTTTTTGGTTGGCAAAAGCGTATGTAATCATGCGACCGCTCCTGCTCCTGACGCAGCTGCCGCCCCCGGAGCGTTACTGAGAGAACTTATCTTTCGGGAAAATCGTCACCGCTCGACCGCGGCCCGAACCGTAGCTCTTGGTCCGCACGCGATCATCCTTGCGCAACGTCATGTGCACGATACGCCGTTCCCGCGCCGGCATCGGGCGCAGACGTATAGGACGATCCAACTCCAACGCCTTCTTGGCCTTCTGGCGTGCTAACTCCTTCAAATTGTGGTAGCGACGCCAGCGGTACCCAGCGGCGTCCACGATGAGATTGAAGTTACCATCTACCTTGCTGCGAACCAATACCCGCATGAGGAACTGCGCGGCATTCAACGTCTTCCCGTCCGGGCCGACCAAAGAGCCGGCATCCGGTCCAGAGATGGCAAACCAGAGCGCGGGACGGCGGTCTTCCTCACGCCAGGTGAGTTTCATCGCAACGTCGAAATCGCCGAAAAGATGTTCCCCCACGTCCAACACGGTGGACTCAATGCGCCGGCGCTCCGGATCCTCCGTTTCGGTGCGCGCCGCCGGTGCGGGCGCCTGCTTAGGTCGTGGAGCCGGGCGCTTCTCCGTCTGCTTTGCCTGTGGTTTAGGCTCTTTCGTTCGCTCCTTGGAAAGCGGTGGTTTAACGGACTTCCGCTCCGTCGTCGGCTCAGCCGGGGGCTTGGGAGGCGCTTCGGCTTTCGGCGAAGGTGCCTCAGCGCGCTCTGGTTCCGGCACAGTCGGTTTTTTCGTCGCCCGCGCGACGCGAACCCGAGCCGGCTGTCCACCAATCAGCCCGAGAAACCCGGCAGTGCCCTCATTAAGGACTTCAATCTCCGCTTGTTCACGGGTGATCCCCAGTTTCGTCAATCCTAATAAAATCGCTTCTTCTACAGTGGGCGCCTCAACTTCTACCCACGCTTCGGAGTTCATGCTCATTTCCCCCATCTTACTTTATGTCTCTATAGCGAATTAATATCTCAAAGAACAAGGGCAAGCGAAGCGATGCTAAGGCTTGGTAAAGCCTCTCGAAGCCTTCCGGCGACGTCTGCCCATCTTATCAATTCCGGTTTCGTGCCCGACTCTCGCCCCCGGACGTTGTGAGGCAGTGAGGTCGTTTTCGCTCGTTGACTCATTCGCTTCACAGACCCAGAACGTTCTCACAATCTCGCGGCGTTCACGCAGACGCTGAACTCAGACTTCAGTCTGATAGACGAGGCTGCTCAGGATTTCTTCTTCTTACTGTCCTTCTCAGCCTTCCCATCTTCCTCTTCAAGATTTCGATTGATGAGGTAGTATTGCAAAATGCCGACGAGGTTTGAGATCACGAAGTAGACCGAGAGGCCTGCCGCGTAATTCATCGAGATGAAGCCCAGGAAAAGGGGCATCGTGACCTGCATCGATTGCGTCATCGCCTGCGCCTGGTCGTCAGCCGCCGTGCCTCCCGAGGGCGAGGATTGAGAGATCAACCGTTGCTGGAACCACGCGGTAACAACGACGAGGATGGGCAAGATGTAGTAGGGATCCGGCAGCGCCAGGTCCAACCAGAGGAACCGGCTCTGTAACGGCGGCAGCGTGCTGAGATTCGGCAACCAACCGGCGCGATAGATGTGCGCGGGCAGGTTGAGCAGTTCCAGCGGACTCGCGGCCAGTGCGCGGATGATGGCCCGGTAGAGCCCCAGCATCAAGGGCAGTTGAATAAACAACGGCAGACATCCGCTCGCCGGATTGAATCCTACCTCCCGGTAGAGTTTCATCTGTTCCTTGGCCAGGCGCTCTTGATCGTTCTTATACTTCTCCTGCAGTTTCTGGAGTTTAGGTTGCAGCTCGCGTTGTTTGCGAAGGCTTTGCTGCTGACGAAGCATCAGGGGTAGCAGCGCCAGACGCACCAGAAGCGTCAGCATCGCCACGGCCAGAATGGTCTGATTGCCCAGATATTTGTAAAAGATCAACAGCACATTGGTGATCGGATCAACGATGAAAGTATTCCACATAGTATATCTCCTGATAGAAAGCGTCACACCGCACGGTGGCGGGCGACGTTATTCGCTCTCTTGGAGCGGATACTGCCACAACAGCTTGCCATTCATGGCGTCAAACGCCCGGACTTTTGCTTCGGTGAGGAGGGGAGCAGCAAAGACCCGCTCCCCATCTGTGACGAGGTCGCTGGGCAGACGTCCCGGATTTTCGGGCACCACACCCCAGGGCAATTCGTCACCCGTGACTGTATCCAGCGCATAAATAATGCCACGCTCGTGACCGGGCACCAACAGCTGCTCTCCTTCTGGCCCAAGGACGGCCTGTCCCCGCACAACGTCCCCCAGCGCGTTTTTCCACACCAGCTCATGGGACACCTTGTCGAACGCGTAGACGTTGCCTCGAACATCAGAGAAGTAGATGTGCGTATCGTCCATCGTCGGCTCCGCCCAGAACCAATCCTCGCCATCCTCGAAGATCCATAAGATCTCTCCAGTCGCAGGATCGACGTCGTAGATCTGATCTCCAAAGCCGTAGATCCAGATCGAGCCCTCAACCAGAACCGGCGAATTGGGCAGCGCGCCCCGCGTCTCCAGGGACCAACGCTCGCTGCCGTCCGAGAGATCCAGGGCGTAGAGCATCTTATCAAGTGAAGCGACGTAGACCGTCTCCTCATAGACAAGCGGCGTGGCCCAGACGCGGTCCCCCGTAGCGAAGGACCAGGCGAGCGTGCCATCGGCTACGTTCAGCGCGTAGACCTTGCCGTCACCGTTGCCGATGATGAAGAGGTCCCCGGCGATAACGCCGGACCCCACGTACTGTCCCGCCGCGCCCTGCTCGGCCTGCACACCGGGGAAAGTCCACGCCACAGCCGGCGGCTCTCCGGGTTGCAGGTCGTCAACGCGCAGCGCATACACCATCTGACTCTTATATCCTGCTGTCAATAAAAGCTCCCGCTCGGCCTCGAATACGGGCGCAGCGTAAAACCCAATATCATTGCTGGGTTTCTCCGGGTACGACCAGAGCGGCGCGCCCCCTTCGACGGCGTCAAAGGCTAACACTTGTCCAACGTCTGCGACATAGAGTATCTCATCCACAACCGATAGGCCGGTCCAACTCTGGGTCTGCGCCCCCTGACCGGCACACCCGGACAACAGGACCAGAGAGAGTAACAGCACTCCCAGAAGCACGTTAGCACTCCGCGTCCCTCCCAGGGCACGCCAGAGGTGTACCTTATTCCACCAACGACTCATACTGCCTCCTAAATTAAGGAACTGGATCATGACCACCGGGATTGAAAGGGTGACAACGTAGAATGCGCTTCAGCGAGAGCCAGCCCCCCTTAAGAAAGCCATGGCGAGAGATTGCCTCGTAACTATAGTGCGAACAGGTAGGGGTAAAGCGGCAGGTTGCTGGAAATAAGGGCGATATCGCCCGTTGGTACAATCGAATAAGCCAGAGCATTATACGCTTCACGGTCCCGCCCTGCTGCACACTTCTATCCGGTAGACCAAAGGTCCGCACCCTGCAACATGGTCTTCAACGTCTGCTGCACACGCTGCGCTTGTACCTTAAGGATAGCACGACGCGCCACCAGCACCACGTCCCATCCCGGCGGGACGTAGGACGCCAGGTGGCGGACGGCCTCACGCAAGAGGCGACGCGCGCGATTGCGTTCCACGGCGTTACCCACTTTTCGACTCGCGGTCAAGCCAAAGCGTGTAGTGGACAGCTCGTTAGGCGCTGCCCAAAGGATAAACAGGGGATGCGCCCAGGACCGACCCTCTTTCCAGACACGCCGGAAGTCTTGGGGGCGGCGCAGGCGCATCTCCTTTTGCCAACCGTACTCTTTCAAAGACGAATTAGCGGCCTCGTGATTTGTTACTACTCTCCTTCCAGTTGATGCGCTTGGCGCCCCCCAGCTCCACCGGAACCAGCCGGTGACGGCCTTTGGCACGCCGACGCTTCAACGTACGACGACCGCCCTTGGTCTTCATGCGCGCTCGGAATCCGTGCGTGCGCATGCGCTTGCGCTTCTTGGGCTGATAAGTGCGTTTCGGCATTTCATACCTCCTCATAACTAACTCGCCCTAGGCGAGGAACAGATGTGCAGTTACATGCAAAACCGCGCGGTTTCCCGCGACGGTTCGATATGCTAGATGACGCTGCATTATTATACCGTACCACGGCGTTTCGGTCAAACATTGCGCGGAGCGGGCAAACGAAGCGGTTCTAAGGTTTTCTAGGGTCTTCGCTGACCACTCGCTTCGAAATCTCGAGCACGTACCGCCTAAGGGCTCGTAAAATTATAACTTCCCGCACGATTTCTGGGCAACACATGTAGGCTCGTTTGGAACTCGCAGGATCAGACCGAAAACTTAACCACGGATTTCACAGATTTACACAGAAAATGGAAAATCAGTGAAAATCCGTGCCATCTGTAGTAAAAATTTACAATCGTTTTTGGTCCACCCGGTGAAATCCCAGAGACCCCACATGTAAAAAGGTGTTTGGCACTTGAAGACAACGAGCCTGAAACGCTTTCCCGGGTTTCACTTATATGTGGTTAAGCCACGCAGTCGAGAATTAACCGGATTTCTTGAAGAAATCCGATGTCCATCAGGGATTCGGGACGCTGTGCCTGCTTGTGAATCCGCCTGCCTTTGCTATCATCAGGGAAATTGTACACAGCAGACGGGAGGCAGCAGATGGAACGCATCACGTATCACGGTTGGGAGAACTGCTATCGCTTATCCAACGAGCGCATCGAGTTGGTGGTGACCGCCGACGTCGGGCCGCGGATCCTGCACTTCGGCTTCGTCGACGGGGAGAACGAGTTTTACGAGGATCCGGCGTTGGTGGGCAAGACGGACGCCGACGGCTGGGTAAACTACGGGGGGCACCGGCTGTGGCACGCGCCGGAGGCCGAGCCCCGCACCTATGCCCCCGACAATGACCGGGTGGAGGTGGAAGAAAGAGACGGCGGCGCGCGCTTTGTGCAGCCGGTCGAGCCGAGCACGGGCATCCAGAAAGCACTGGAGATCACGGTGGACGCGGAAGCGGCGCGCGTAGAGGTGACCCACCGCCTGCGCAACACCAATCTGTGGACCGTGACGCTGGCACCGTGGGCCATCTCGGTGATGGCACCGGGCGGCGTGGGCATCCTGCCACTGCCGCCGCGCGGCACGCACGACGAGTATCTGCTCCCCAACACACGGCTGACGCTCTGGGCCTACACCGACATGCAGGACGACCGCTTTACCTGGGGGACGCGCCACGTCCTGCTGCGCCAGGAGCGGACGGCGCTGACGGAGCAGAAGGTGGGCGCGGCGGACGTCGACGGCTGGGTCGGCTACGTGCGCCAGGGACACCTCTTTCTCAAGACCTTCGAGCACGTCGTCGGCGCGCTCTATCCCGACCT
>CAZCPK010000075.1:0-238 GCA_964500755.1 uncultured Anaerolineales bacterium | reverse complement strand
AGCGCCGAGCTCTTCACCAACGACGTGATGCTGGAGGTGGAGACGCTGGGCCCGCTCACCGAGCTGGCGCCCGGCGCCGAGGTCGTCCACGCGGAGACGTGGCGCCTCTTCGACGGCGTCGCCACCCCGGTCAGCGACGCGGACGTCGAGGCGGCAATCTGGCCCCTGCTCGCTACGGCGTCGGTGGAAGGGTAGGCGCGCGATGCCCTACGAGCTGACCATCCCCGCCCGCATCAAC
>CAZCPK010000074.1:0-12205 GCA_964500755.1 uncultured Anaerolineales bacterium | reverse complement strand
TCTGTGCCCTTCGTGTCTCTGTGGTGAGATATTTAGTTATTTCAGTAGAGCCAAAGTTAATTGAAGAAAACGTGAAGAAGTAGAAAATCCAGGTATCATTCACGTTTGACATTCTAATCCTCTGAGCTATAGTTACCGTAGCGATTTTTCATCATTGGAATGCCGTGCTGTTGATCATGAGTTGTAAAAATAGAATAATGACGCCACTGAAAAAAGTGTCTAAACTACTGAGACACAGAGAAGACCGAGGGTGATAGTAAAAAGGCATGGAGAAAAATTCACGAAATAAGCGTCTTGGGTGAATTTTATTTAACTATACTCTTGTTTTCTCTGTGCTCTTCGTGTCTCTGTGGTGAGATATTTAGTTATTTCAGTGGAGTCAATAACGATCTCAGAGACAGATACGGGACCGACCCCCACCTCACTCTCTGACGACCGCATCATAAATACTCAACATGGAGGTTATTAGGATGGAAAAGTGGGAATGCATTGTCTGTGGCTGGATTTATGATCCTGAAGTAGGCGATCCTGACAGCGGCATTGAGCCGGGTACACCCTTCGAGGATCTCCCGGATGATTGGGAATGCCCAGAGTGTGGCGCGACCAAAGATATGTTCGAACCGCTTCCCTAGCGGTTCTCAAACTCAGAAACCAGTCAGCGCTCCGACAACCCCCTGGGGATGGTCGGCCTCATCGTCGGCTGGTTATCTTATTACCTCCCGATCAATTCTATCTATCACGTGACGAGAAAGAGGGATAAACTTGGAGCCGCAACGCCTTTTAGCCGAAATCAAAGATATTGTCGCCCGCGCGGACAACCGTGACATGGCCCTGCAGACCATCAGTGAATTGCTGGTGCGCGAAGTTGGACATTACGACTGGGTCGGTTTCTATCTGGTCGAAGAGCCCGGTTCACAAGAGTTAGTGCTGGGGCCCTACGAAGGAAGCCCTACCGAGCACGTTCAGATCTCCTTCGGTGAAGGCATCTGTGGGCAGGCAGCCGATACGGGGACGACCTTTATCGTCCAGGACGTCAGCCAGGAGACAAACTACCTCTCGTGCAGCCCCGACGTGAAGTCGGAAATCGTCGTCCCCATATTCAAAGGAGATACGTTCGTCGGCGAACTGGACATCGACTCCCACGAGTTGGCGCCCTTCACCGACGATGACGACGAGTTCCTTGAAGCTGTCTGTACCGCTATCGCCCCCTTATTCTAATCAGAATACAGCCCCTCTGCGATCCTGAGACGGGTAAGGGCTGATAATTTCCGCGAAACCTATTGGACAAATTATGGAGCTATGGTATACTGTCGGTGGGGATGAAAGGTTTCGACGGGGAAGGTTGGCTGTGAATTGCAAGCCGGGGTGCTCCGCACCCGTGACCCCAGGAGCAAAACCTATAACTGCCAACAATATGGCAAACAGCTGGGCCCCTGTCGCTGTTGCAGCGTAAGCTGTAGCAACAAACGGGTCCACACGATCGGATAACCGATCACGTCCCTCTGGCATCTTGCTAGCGTGTTAGAGATGGACGACATAGAGTTAGCATGCCTCCCATCGGACGCCGATAGGATGGGATAAGCTTGATCGGCTGGTCCGGATGAACGTGGTCGGCCACGTCTCACCGGACGAGATCAAAACGCCGACTAAGCTTGTAGAGATTCACAGAAGAGTTCTTCGGACGCGGGTTCGATTCCCGCCATCTCCACTGAAGCGAAAGGCCGGGGGGACCCGGCCTTTTTCCTTGTTACAGTGAAAAAACGCAACCCAAAACCCGTGGGGCTCCTTCTCGAGTGAAAAGATTCTTCACCCGAGCTTCCCCGCCGGTATGCCGGAGTATGATATGAATGCACGGTCAATCTTCCTTCTCACCGGTGAACGCAAAGCCGGTAAGAGCACGCTATGTCACAAGTTGGCAGGGACGCTGCAGCGTCAGGGCGTCGACGTGGCGGGTCTGCTGACCACACAGCCGACGTCGCATGTGCTGGACGTGCGGGAGATACGCGGCTCGTCTCACTACCGTCTGACCTACCCTTTCGAGAGCGAGAAGGGCATCGCGCTCACCCACTTCCGGATCAATCCGGAGGCCATGCGGCGCAGCACGCGCGCACTTGCGGCCAGCTTCCCCACCCAGGTTTTCATACTCGACGAGCTGGGTCCGCTGGAGTTGGTGCGCGGGGAAGGCTGGATCGACGTACTGAAAATGCTGGGCGTTGAAGCCTATCGCGTGGCGTGCCTCGTCGTGCGTCCTACGCTCTTGAGCGAGGCCGTTCAACAGCTGCCCGGTGGTATCTTCACCGTCGCCCACGTCACACCCACGCATCGGGACGCCCTTCTGTCCCGGCTTGTGGAACGAATCCTGGTCCAGATACAGCATCCAGAATTTCGAAGCAAATCGACGGGCGAAAACGGCCTCGCTGCCTCACAACGCCCGTAAGCGAGAGCAAGGCAAACGAAATCGGGGTTGATGACTGGAGCAAACGTCGCAGGGAGGCGCTGAGAAGCCCTGGAAAGCTTCAGAACCGCTTCGTTTGCCCTCCATCCAAGCATTTGGCAACGCGGAGTTTCTGCGGTAAGCTCAAGGCATGGACATCCGTTCACGATCCGAGACGAGCGAAAGGAGAACGTTCACCGTGAAGTCATGGCCTATCATCGGACACCAATGGGCAGTGCGTCGTTTACAGTTGGCCGTCCAACAGGACAACGTACCGCATGCCCTGTTGATCACCGGAGCAGAGAGTGTGGGAAAGACCACGCTGGCCCACACGTTGGCCAAGGCGATGCTTTGCACGGCCCCGGCAATCGCGGAGCGCCCCTGCGGGGAATGTTCGGCCTGTCACCGGGTCGTCTCCGGCAATCATCCCGATCTCCTGATCCGGGAGCCCGAAACGGAAGGGCGGGGTGTCAAGATCGATCAGATCCGGGAGTTACAGCGCTTCATGGCGCTGACCCCCAATGAGAGCCGGTACAAGGTCGCAATCATCACCGATTTCGAGCGGGCGACCTCCGGCGCGTCCAATGCGCTGCTCAAAACTCTCGAGGAGCCACCGGGCTACGCTCATCTTATCCTGCTCGCCACCAGCGCCGACTTGCTTCTACCGACCATTGTCTCACGCAGCCAGCAGCTCTCCCTACGCCCACTCGACCGCCAGACGATCGCAGCAGGTTTGCAAGCCCACTATGATGTCCACGCGGAACAGGTGGAACGCCTGGCACGGCTGGCCGGAGGACGCATCGGCTGGGCCATTCGCTCACTCACCGATCCCGACCATCTGGAGGAGATGGAGCTACGACTAACCCAGCTGCTCGACCTGGTAGAAGCGGATCTACCCACCCGCTTCGATGCCGCACAAGAGTTGTCCCAAGACGACGCCACTCTTAAAAGACTGCTCGCCTACTGGCGCACCGGTTGGCGTGACGTGCTGCTCTTGCAGACAGACACCTCCACCGGACTTACCCACGTCGAAAAGCGCGACAGCCTGGAGAAACTGGCCGCTCAGGTAGACGTGCGGACAACGAGCGCGCTCCTCCGGACGTTGGATGAAGCGGAAGCGGCTCTACGGAAGAATGCCAACACCCGGTTGTTGGTGGAATGGCTGATGCTTCAGCTCCCTCAATGTCAGCTAGGATAGCACCTCAAACGTGACGAGCGCGTCTACGTAGCCCCAACGAAGTCATGAAGCCGTTCCACTTCCACGACGCCCAGACGGACAGCGGTACGTTCCCTCCCTTCGATAATCACCTCGGAAAAAGAAGGCAGACAGACGATGGCAATGGCGTCCAACTCGAGGTACCCCCGCGCGAGGACGACGGCCTTCACGGCCTGATTCACTGCACTCGCTCCAATAGCCTGCACGTCAACATGCCCGCGCTCCCGGACCATGCCGGCGATGGCCCCGGCGACGGCGCTTGAACGGGAAGTGGCGGCGACGCGAATGATATCCATAACCATACCCTCCTTGTTGCGTTGTGAAACCGCCTGATTTGATAAACTCTACGCCTGGCTGCGGTGAAAAACTGCAGTCAGAAGAAAACTTGGGGACCGTATCCGATCCAACGCGTCCATCCCCTCCAGGGAATAACCGTAGTATCAACATTATAATCCGTCCGCACGCATGAGCAAGTTTGCCTCACCACTTATAGTATAAGCAGCAATTTTAATACCAATTACCAGCCTTAACAACGTGGAGGTTGGGGTTTCGAAGCGAGTTTGCTGGCGAAGACGCTTTTCGTACGACAGACGCTGCGCAAACGAAAGCCGGGCAAACATCGCGTAGGGGGACGGGGAGAGGCCGTAGAAAGCCTCAGAGCCGCTTCGTCTCCCTGGTTGGGGATTTCGAAGCGAGTGGTCAGCGAAGACCCTCGCCAATATCGCAGAACGTGCTGGCTCTTTGGGGTTTCGCCGGATGCAAAGGCAACGTTTGCCACGCGCTTCCTGTCACAATGCAGAAAAGGTCTGGTGCGCCCCACTAGCGTAGCCTGCTGCACTAGTTTTAGGGCTACGCACTCCCCTATTCAGCAAAGTCCAAGAGACCCAACGTGCTTAGCCGCGCACAAGGCAAACGCAGCCGGGTTGATGACCTGGGTAAGCGTTGCCAGGAGGCGCTGAGCAACCTTAGAACCGCTTCGTTTGCCCCAGTTGCGGAAGAGTTGTTAGTTTCGCGCCGCTTAGTATAATCATCATCCGAGAAATGACGTTACATCAAGAGCGACCTATCCTGTCTGGGATTGTCTTTTCAATCTCGACGGGAAGGAGCATGGGGTGAATTTTCCAGATGAAAAAAGAGAAGCAAGTACATATCTTGATCACCAACGACGACGGAGCGACGGCGCCCGGCTTACTGGCGCTCAGTGACGCGCTACAGGCTGTAGGAAAGGTGACCGTCATAGCGCCCGATCGCAATTGGAGCGCCTCAGGCCACGCCAAGACCATGCACAAACCCTTGCGCGTAGACCGGGAACGGCTACAAAACGGCCAACGTGCGCTCATCACCACCGGGGCGCCCGCCGACGCCATCGCCCTTGGCCTACTGGGACTGGCAGAGAAGCCTGTGGACCTGGTCGTCACCGGAATCAACCGGGGGGCAAACTTAGGTCACGACGTCACCTACTCCGGGACAGTTACCGCCGCGATGGAAGGTGCCATCGGCGGCGTGCCTGCCATGGCCATCTCGCTCGACACGCGCTCACCCGATGCCGACTATGCGGTCGCTGCCAACTTTGCCGCACAGCTGGCAGAGGAAGTGCTCGTCGGAGGGCTCCCGAAAGGCGTGCTCCTCAACATCAACGTCCCGGCACGCCCCGCCGCAGCGCTGCAGGGTGTCCAGATCACGCGCATGGGACTGCGGGTCTATCGGGACGAGCTACTTCAACGCGTGGACCCGGGGGGACGGCCCTATTATTGGATCGGCGGCAAGCCGCCGACGGGCGTCGAGGAAGAAGGAACGGACATCTGGGCCCTCGTCCATGATTACATCTCCATCACCCCCATTCACCTGGACTTCACCGCCTATCGACTTATGAGCACGCTGCGCTCCTGGTCCCTTGAACCTCCTGGGGTGGAGTGAGAGGCACCGTCATGAAGCCTAGCCGCTATCGTTACGTCAGCGTCTACAAGCCCATCGACGTGCTCTGCAAGACCCGCGACCGACATGGGCGCCCCACCCTGGCGACGCTGGGCATCCCGCCGAGCCTCCAGCCGGCGGGTCGACTCGACCGCGACAGCGAAGGATTGGTGATCGCCACCGACGACGGTCAGGCCATTCACCGCATCACCCATCCGCGCTACGAACATGCCAAGGTCTACCTGACGCTGGTCCTGGGCCACCCGGAGCTGGAGGCGCTCCGTCAACTGCGGAAAGGCGTCGCGATCAAACTGGGCACCACCCGGCCTGCCGACGTGGAGATCCTGCACGTAACGCCCGCCTTGCCGCCCTTTCCCAACCCCTTACCCTCACCGAAAAAGACGGCCTGGCTGCGTATCGTCTTGCGGGAAGGCATGAATCGACAGATCAAACGCATGACCGCCGCCGTGGGCCATCCCACGGTCCGGCTGGTGCGCGTCGCCGTTGGTCCCCTGCATCTGCCCCCCGATCTCTCGCCGGGCGAGTGGCGCGACCTGACTTCCGCCGAAGCGCACGCCCTTCAACAGTGGCTCTGGCCTCGAGGACGCCGGTGATCCCCAAGTCAAGGAGTTGACGCCCCTCAAAGTGCCGTTACTATAGGGAGCGTGTGCCGCCGCGAGACAGGCGAGCCCACGAGGTATTTTTCAGGTAAACGTTCAGGTGATTGCATTATGGGACACAGATCGACACAGATTGCACAGATTTTTTCCCTCAAGTGCCAAGTAAGGCGCGTGGATGGCCTCAATCTGTGGGAATCCGTGTGAATCTGTGTCCCATGCTCCCTGGGTCTGAACGGTTACTTTTTCAGTACCTCAACATTCTAATCCAACCGTTCAAAGGATAGGAGATTTATGAAGGTTTCGATAATTATCCCGGTATACAATGAGATCGATACCATTGAAGAGATCATAGGACGGGTGCGAGCCGTCTCCTTGGAGACGACCATCTGGGCCGGAGAGGCTCACGAGGAGACGGTGACGCTGGATCGCGAGCTCGTCATCGTAGATGATGGTTCCACGGACGGCACACGCGCCTACCTGGACGCCCTGCGTTCCGATCCTCAAATACAGGTCATCTTCCATGAAAAGAATCAAGGCAAAGGCGCCGCCGTCCGCACGGGATTGAAGAACGCATCGGGAGACATCATGCTGATCCAGGATGCGGACCTCGAATACGACCCCAGAGATTATCCCCGGCTCCTGCAACCGCTCCTGGAAAAACGCTCAAAAGCCGTTTACGGTTCTCGTTTCCGCGGTGGACCCAGCAAGGCCATGTTCTTCTGGCACATGATCGGCAATCGCTTCCTGACCCTCGTGACCAACGTGCTCTACAATACCATCCTGACCGATATGGAGACGTGTTACAAGATGTTCACCCGCGAAATCGGCGAGCAGCTCGATCTCAGAGCAACGGGCTGGGGGTTTGACCCCGAGATCACGGCGCAGATTCTCCTGCTGGGGTACCGCATCTACGAAGTCCCCATCTCTTACACCGGTCGAGAGTTTGAAGAAGGCAAGAAGATCTCCTGGCGGGACGGTTTTACGGTGCTCTGGACGCTGTTCAAATATCGCATCACTGGATATACATCTTCGCAATAATAAATACCCAGAAATGAGGCCTACGACAGAGTCTAGGGGAAAATCAGATCGCAGCCTTGCAAACCGGCGCGAGGTAGCCGCGAAATCCATTTCGCGCTTCCGTACGCGATTTAGAAATCGCGGCTACATCCACATCTCCCCGAAATTTGTCCTGTCCCTCCTGAGATGAGGTGGCTTTTCTATACCTCTCAAGGTGATATAATGAGTGAGAATCAATCCTGTTAACGTATAGCGTAAGGAGGCCGAGATGTTGAAAGATCAACTGGAGCGCTCCCTGCTGTTAGGCATGGGCTTGATCTCTATCACGCGAGAGAAAGCGAACGCCCTGGCCGAGGATCTGATGAAACAGGGGGAAGTTGCCCGGGACGAGGTAAAGGAACTGTCGGATCGCCTGGTCGAACGGGGCAAAGAAGAACGCCAGGTCGTCAGGGAGATGATTGAGGAAGAAGTTGAGACCACGCTCAAGGAGATGCGGCTCGCCACGCAACAGGATCTGCAGAGACTGCAGACCCGGGTTGAAACGTTAGAAGTCCAGCTGGCCAAACAGTTTGAGCCAGCGGACGAAGAAGCAGAAAAACCGGAAAGCGACACTTGAACGACTTCAAGGTCACCCTGGCCAAGCAATATTTCGCTCAGGCGGAGCCGGAAGAGGTACGCGCGTTGATGGAAGCGCTGCTCCCCTCCCTCTGCGACGCCCTCCCCAAAGAGGAGCGCCTGGCTTTTCTGAAGATCTTCTTACGTGACTTCCTGCCGGATATGTTGGAAGATTTCACCCCCGAGGAGAAACTCGAGCTGGCGAAGATCCTGCTACCGGCTCTTGCGCGCGAGCTACCGATTGATAGAATCACCCCATCCTCAATCGAGCCTCTATCATGACAAACAACACCCACATCCACGACGAAAACAAAAACGTCCCTTTAGAGCATCTCACACCGATAAGCATCCTGTGGCGCAGTATGATCTTCCTCTCCTTCCTGATCCTGCTGCTCTACATCGGGCTTAACTGGCCGAGCTGAGCGCCGGGTTCGCCAGGCAATCGACCGACGCCGGAGCGGGCGAGGGCGCGGGGCCTATCTGCCAGGTGAGGGCGAAGGAGTAGGTTGGTGTTTGACTTGCCGGTCGCGCGACGTATCGGGCAGCTGCCCAGATACCAGGAGATCCTTAACGTCCTGGTGCGACATGGCTTTGGGTTCGCCCTGGATATGCTACCCGGGCCGCCCAAACTCTTTCGACGCCTGCGCCCGTACCCCACCACGGCGCCCAAAAGCCTCCCGACCCATTTTCGCCTGGCTCTGGAGGAATTGGGGCCCACGTTCGTCAAACTCGGACAGGTGCTCAGCACCCGCCCGGACCTCCTGCCACCGCCCTACATTGAGGAGCTGAGCCGGCTCCAGGAGACGGTTCCCCCGGTAGATTGGGACGCGATCCGGCAGGTGCTGGAAGAGGAACTCGGCGCTCCACCGGAAACGGTTTTTCGCTCCATCCAAGACACCTCCATGGCTGCCGCGTCGCTGGGCCAGGTGCACGCCGCGTTCCTGCCTAACGGTGACCATGTCGTCGTCAAGATACAACGTCCGGACATCGGCCAGACGATCGAGACCGACCTGGATATTCTGCACGACATGGCGCACTACGCCCAACGTTACACTGGCCTGGGCAAGCTCTACAATCTTGAGGAGATCGCCGAGGATTTTGCCTATACCCTGCAGGAGGAGCTAAACTACCTGCGGGAAGGGCGGAACGCCGATCGCTTCCGGGACAATTTTCGCCACGAGCCGGGACTCTACATTCCGCGGGTATACTGGGACTACACAACCCGTCGGGTGTTGACGCTGGAACGCATCAAGGGTATCAAGATCAACGACCTCCCAGCGATAGAGCAGGCCGGGCACGACCGCACCCAGCTCGCCGAGTATGCGGCGCGCCTCTCCATCAAAGAAATTCTGGTCGACGGCTTCTTCCACGCGGACCCCCACCCCGGCAATCTGCGCGTGCTGGAGGACGGCAAGTTGGGTGTGATGGACTTCGGCATGGTCGGACATCTAAGCGACCAGGATCGTATCAACTTGATCCGCATCTACACGGTCGCCGTCCGGATGGATCCCCAGGGCGTAGTCGACGAACTTATTCACCTGGGCGCCGCCCCACCGAGTGTGGATCGCCAGGCCCTCGCCCGCGACATCAAACGCCTCCTCTACCACTACCAGAGCCTTTCCCTCAAAGAAATCAACGCGTCCGAGGTCATGGCGGAGATTCGGCCCATCGTCTTCGAACATCACCTGCATATCCCCTCGAATCTCTGGCTACTAGGGAAAAGCCTGGCCATGATGGAAGGGCTGGGGCGCCAGCTGGATCCCGACTTCGACATCTTCGCTTTCTCGCGCCCGTACGTCACCCGTCTCATTTTACGGACCGTCCTACCCAACCAACAGCAGGCCGAGAACCTGATCCACGAGGGCATGATCTGGACGGATTTTCTGAGCATGCTTCCCCGCACGGGCATGGCGGTCTTGAGTCGCCTGGAGAACAACCAGCCGATCCCTCTCGCGTTGGATAGGCAGAGCCTCAACCGGCTGGACAGCTTGGGCACTCGATTGGCCTTGAGCCTGATTATCGCGGGCATGACGATTGGTATCGCATTGGTGATCACCACACTCGGAGAGACGGGAGTGTGGATGCGCGCCCTGCTTATCGGGAGCTTTGTCGTGGCCTTGGGGCTAAGTGTGATGCTTATCGTCACCATCGCGCGCAAGGGATAGTGATCTGAATTCCACCTCTGTGACTCTACTGAAAAAAGCGTCTAAACCACTGAGACACAGAGAGCCCTAAGGCAGATAGCAAAAAACTACTGAGAAAAATTCACAAAATAAGCGTCTTGGATTATTTTATCTAGGCATACTCTTGTTTTTTCTGGGCCCTCTGTGGTGAGAGATTTAGTTATTTCCGTGAAGTCACTCCTGGCATCTCGACAACACCGCGTTGACATTCAACTAGGTTGTGAGAAAATGACGTCGCTCGGGACCTCCCTGCAAAGGATTAAGAGTCTATCAGTCGAAAAAGTCTGCTTATCTGAAGTCGCCACATCCAGAGGTGTCAAAATATGAAGGAAGAATTGGACAGATTGCTGCACGCCCGCAACCTGGATGCCGTCGTCGTTAGCGGCGGAGTCCACGGCAACCCGCCTCTCTACTATCTGACCGACGGGGCCGGCTTGACCAAAGCGCACTACGTCAAGCGCCGCGACGAGGCGCCCGTGTTGATCGTCTCGGCCATGGAGCGCGAGGAAGCACAACACGCCGATCTCCCCGTGATCGTGAGTACGCGCTACGGTTACCGCGAGCTACTTCAGGAGTTCGGCGGTGATACGCTCGCGACCGAGGTCGCTTATATGCAGCGGATCCTGGAAGACCGGGATGTGACGGGGCGCGTCGGCTTCTACGGAAAGCGGGACCAGGGGGAAGCCTACCTCTTCCTGCGGGAACTCGACGCGGCCCTGCCCGAGGTGACCGTGGTGGGTGAATTTGCGGGCAGCGACCTGCTTATGGAGGCGCGCGCGACGAAATCCCCGGAGGAAGCCGAGCGTATTCACGAGGTGGGCCGGCGCACCGTGGCAATCGTCCAGGAGACGGTGGACTTCCTCCGCAGACAGACGGTGGGCGACGACGAGATACTCCGCCGCGCCGACGGTAGCGTGTTGACCGTCGGCGACGTGCACGCGCACGTCCGCCGCCAGATCGCCCTGCAGGGCCTCAGCGACCCGGAGGGGTTTATCTTCGCCACCGGTCGCGACGCCGGCATCCCCCACAGCAAAGGGACGCCAACGCGGCCCCTGCAGCTGGGCGAGAGCATCGTCTTCGACATCTTCCCCTGTGAAGCGGACGGCGGCTACTTTTTCGATATGACACGCACCTTCTGCCTGGGGTACGCGCCCGAGGCCGTAAAGCGAATTCACGCGGACACGCGCGGCTGTATCGAGACGATCCTGCAGGCGCTTGCAGTCGACGAGGAAACGCGCCAGTATCAGCGCACCGCGTGTGACTTCTACGCGGCACGCGGGCACCCCACCCTGGCGGAGGACCCCGCGACCGTCCAGGGATACGTCCACGGCCTGGGGCACGGCGTCGGCCTGGATATCCACGAGGCCCCCCACTTCCGCGACAGCCCCGAGAACGACACCCGCCTGCAACCCGGGCACCTCTTCACCATCGAGCCCGGCCTCTACTACCCTGACGAGAACATGGGCTGCCGGCTTGAGGACGTGGTCTGGATCGACGAGCAAGGGGTCCCCCACAACCTCACCAACTATCCCTACGAGCTGGTCATTGAGATGGCCTAGCCGATCACCGACAGAAGCGAGGGACTATCTATGACTGTCCGCATACTTGGCATCGAGACTTCCTGTGACGAGACCGCCGCCGCCGTCATCGAGGACGGCGCAGAGATCCTCTCCAACATCGTCGCCTCCCAGTTTGAGATTCACGCGCAATACGGCGGCGTCTATCCGGAAATGGCGTCGCGCGCGCACGTCAAGGCCATCGTGCCCGTGGTCAAGCGCGCGCTGCAGCAGGCTCACGTCGATTGGCAGGACCTGAACGCCGTTGCGGTCACGTACGGTCCGGGGCTGCCGGGGTCACTGCTCGTCGGCCTCAACTTCGCCAAGGGCGCGGCGCTGGGACGTGAGCTCCCCCTCGTCCCCGTCAATCACCTGGAGGGTCACCTGTACGCGCACTGGCTGCACACCAGCGCAGACGACGCCGCCAACGGCGCGCTGGCTTTTCCATTGCTGGATCTGATCGTCTCCGGCGGACACACGGAACTGGTGGTAATGCGCGGACATCAGCAATATGAGTACCTAGGCAGCACGCTGGACGACGCAGCCGGCGAGGCCTTCGACAAGGTTGCCCGTATGTTGGAGTTGGGCTATCCGGGCGGGCCGGCCATCGAAAAAGCCGCGCAACGCGGCAATCCCCGGGCCTTCAATCT
>CAZCPK010000073.1:0-12263 GCA_964500755.1 uncultured Anaerolineales bacterium | reverse complement strand
GGGCGAGTAGGGGCCGACTGTCATGGGCAATTCGTCATGCAGGAACTGGACCGACTTCACGTCGGCAGCCAACACGTGGCAGTGGAGCCCGCCCACCCCACCGGTCTGACGATCTCGCTGAGCTATCCTCACGACCGCGCCCTGCTCTCTCACGTGGGAGGCAACGCCTGGCTTGCTGTCACTGACGTCGCGCCCTCTTTATTGGCGGAATACGATCATCTTCACGTAGGAGGGCTATTCCTGCAGACGCAGCTTCGAGCCGGCATCGAGATACTCTTCGAGCGCGCCCAGGCGCAGGGACTGACCACGTCGCTGGATACCGGCTACGATCCCCTGGAACGCTGGGGCGACGCCCGATTCTTCGCCGCGCTGCCCTACGTTGACGTACTGTTACTTAACGATCTAGAGGCCCGGGCTATGGCGGCGACGGATGATCTCGAGACCGCACTGCACCGGCTGGACCGCTGGGGACCGCTGGTCGTCGTCAAGTGTGGGGCCGACGGCGCGCGAGTGCTCCAGGACGGCAAGGTGCTCCATGCCCCTGGTTTGCCTGTAAAGGTCAAGGACACGACGGGAGCCGGGGACTCCTTCGACGCGGGTTTTGTCTTCGCCTACCTGTTCCAGGAGTTATCCTTATGGCGTTCCCTCTGCTTCGCCAACGTCTGCGGTGCGCTCTGTATCACCGACGTCGGAGGGACTGCCGCGCAGCCCACGTTGAAGCAGGCGCTGGCTTTTCTCAGGCAGGCTCGGTGCCGACACGGGTCCTCGCACTAACCCCTCTAACCTGCTCATTTAACGGTCCCAGTTCAAGATCCTCCAGGGTGATCCAAGGGGATCCTAACTCCCGGTTCACAAACCCCCCATGATAATCTGATCCCCCGGTGATCAGTAAATCACGTGCTCGACACCAGGCGAGACACGTCTGAGTGGCCTCGTTATCGTGGTACTGGGAGTAACATTCCAGGCCTGCGACACCGAACCCTTTGAGCGGACGCAGGTTCTCCGGGACGAGCCCGCCGCACGACTTGAAGCTGGCCAAGGGATGCGCCAGGATGGGAAAGCCGCCCGCCGCTCGAATGGCGGCGCAGGCCGCGGCAGGATGCACAAACCCGGGAAAACGAAAACCGATCGCGCCCCGCACCCGGCGGTTGAACTCCTTGAGATTGCTACAGAGTCCCTTTTCGCACGCGTAACGGTAGAGCTTAAAGCCCCCCAACGTCTGATCGTAGGTGAAATCGCGGTACTCGTCCAGGTCCATAGGAAAGCCGCGTTCAATCAGGCATTTCACGTCCGCCTCGTCGTTGGCTAACACGCGGGCACGATTCTCTGCGAGAAGTCCCCGCAGCTCCGCATTCTCAACGTTGATTCCGTATCCCAACACGTGATAGAAGGTCTTGTCGTCCAGGCACGAAATCTCCACACCCCGCAAAAATCCCAGATCATGGGCCTGGGCCAGAGCCTCTGTTACCGAAACGTGCGCCACGGTGTCGTGATCGGTGACCGCGAAAAGGCCGATCCCTTTTTGGCGCACGCCGCTCACGACGTCCTCAGGCGTCCAACAACCATCAGACGCTGTCGTATGAATGTGTAAATCAACGCGCATATCGTCTACAACGCTCCTTTTGATTTGTCTCCGGCAGTCGATCGCCCGGATCTCCGCGCTGCTGTGCCGCCGTCTACGTGCCTACCCGTCACCCCACTCACTGAACCCAGGATGTGCCGTGAGGCAAAAAATAAACCCCTTTTGAGAAGGAGAGGATGACGCCGGTGCCAGAGAACGGCTGTACGGTGACAGTGTCTCGCTGCTCAATATGCGTCGCCCAACCGATGGACGCCGAAGGACCGCCTAATTTGTCTCGCCACACCTTTCCAAAGCCGCGCTGGGGTTCAAGAAGACCGCTCGGTGGATCGTAGTCGGCCCGATCCAACTGCCCCTCCGCCCACGTGTCGGGATACTCCTGCCACTTGCCGCTATTGTAGATCACGTAGATCATCCCTCCGGTATCTCCGGAGGGGCCGGCATGCCAGACCATCAGACCATTTTCGAAATACTCATACGCTCCCGCGCGCCCAAAGGCAGCGCCCGTGGGACATGATGTTCGGGCGCCACCGCCCCGTTGCCAGACGGTCGTGAAGCTTGAAGCTACAGGAATAGAACAGCTCTGTTCCGAGGGCGGGTTGTTCGGCAGCTGCGTGTCAGTATCCGGTACAGAGGTCGGTACTGAAACCACCTGGATCATCTCCCGGTACTCAACGGCAACGACGATACTACCGTTGTCGAGACGTTCTATCTTCCGCACCCAGTCGTTGCTGCCAAAGGTCACCTCGAAAGGCTGGTCAATGTCGTATTGTTTCTGCTTGATGATTCCGGACTCGTCCTCCCAGAGGATAAAGAGGGCCTGAGGGGTCTTCTCGGCTTCGTAGACCAGTTGTTCGAAGCCCGCAGTCCAACCGACACCCACCGGGCCAAAGCCAATCAACTTCGGGGAGGCGAGCTCCCCACTAAGGACGATATCCCCCTGGGAATTAATCATAAGCGCGACGGACGCGGGACCGGCCTGAGCATAGGGTCCTGTATGATAGGTGGTCTTACCTCCTCCGCAGGCCAAGCTGATGAGCAAAGCGAAAAACACGACGGAGAGTTTATAGATCCGTTGCATTCATGCACCTCCCAAGAAAGACGTGGATCAGGGTTTCGTAGGAAAATGGTAAAAATCGACGGTCAACGACACGATAATTTTAGCACAAACTCTTCCTCGGAAAACTCGATGTTGTGTTCATGTTGCAGCGGAGCTCCTCCATTCGTTTCAGCGTGTCGATCATCCGCATGCTAAAGCTCGGGGAAACTTCGGAAAGCACTTGACACCGTGAGGAAAATCGGTAATAATAGAAGTTGTAATGTAATTACATGTAATTCAATTACCAACGGAGGTATCGAGTGAACGAGGAAGAGAGATGGGAAGAGAACGTTGTGGAAATGCCAGAGACAGGCGCCGAAGAGAGCGAGCAGGAGAAAGAAGAGGAGGCATCTGCCGAGGCGACCGCGGAGGCGACCAAGGGCGAGACCTTGAAGAGCGCCATCGAGCGGGGCATGGAGTCGCTCAGCAAGGCGCTCAACAGCGCGCTGGAAAACCGCGGCAACGTGGTCATGGTCCGCGTCAACGACGAAGCGCTGCGGCATCTGGACATGTTGGTCGAGGCCGAAGTCACCAGCAGCCGCTCGGAGAGCGCGGCGTTTTTGATCAACGAGGGCATCCACGCCAATGAAGCGCTTTTCGAGAAGATCCGGGGGATCACCGAGCAGATCGCAGACCTGCGCGCCCAGCTCCGCGAGAGCGTCAAATTGGATAAAGATGAAGAGGAAGCTTGACGTAAACGTGTAGGATAGCGCATCACCCCAGTCTTAAGCCAAACAAGGAGAACAGCTATGAACGAGAAGATCAACGTTGAACATACGGCGGATTCCCCGCACGTCGAGGGGGTTACACTTGAGGAGCTGGTGGACGACGCCGTCTCGCTGGTCGAGGCAGTGGGCAAGGCGGTGGTCACCACGGCTCAGGACGTCTCACAGTTGATGGTCATTCGCACGGACGCCGAGATGCGTGAGCGTCTGGATCTGCTGGTGGAGGCCGGCGTCGTAAAGAGCCGGCGCGCAGGCGCCCGCGCCATGATCCAGGAAGGCATCGAGGCCAAACTGCCGCTCTTTGAACAGATCGAGCAGACCCAGGAGCGGATCGCGGCGCTGAAAGGTCAGCTCCGCTCGCTCGTAACCGTCAGGGCCGGAGAATAAACGCCCCTTTATAGTGAAGTGCGAACGTGGGAGAGCCCTTCTGAAATGGAGTCTGGCACGTCTCTATGTCAGGAGGGCTTGACCTGCTTATCCCTCACGTTCTACGTCTCTTCGTCAAGGAAGAGGACGTAGCGAACGAGTTGACCGCTATCCATCCGACCGCCCAGGGACCCGGCGAGGACCCCCACAGCGGCGAGGAACATGCTCAGTTTCACGTGATCGATGACCCGGACGGCCGGATCGACCGTGGGCCAGGTGCTCATCAGCCGTCGGGGGAAGATGATGACCGTCCCCAGGTAACTCACCAGCAAGAAGACCAGGTATAGGAGCGCCATCGTCGCCAGGAGGCTCAGAAAGGTCGCCGCGGCGGTCACCACGATGGATTCGGCAAGGCGCTTTCTCCGCGTCAGGACGGCGCCGAACGCGAACGCCCGATAGAGCACAATAGCGGCGGCTGCCAACGCGATACCAGAGAATATAATCAACTGCCCCAACTCAACGGTACTGGCGACGTCCCATATCTCGGCCGTAAAGAAGAGCACGATAATCACGGAGAAGGCGGCGGTGATCATCGTTGGGAGTTGCGTGAGCAACTGGAAGGGATTCGCCCGAATCACAGCCTGAATGATCGCCGACCAATCCTTCACGATCTGCTGAAGGACAAAAGAGATGCGCCCCTCCTCCTGGACAGCGTCGCGTGCCTCAATCGGCAGCGTCTGTCGAATGTGCTCGTGCTGCGCAGGGGTGAGCTCTTTCATGTCCTCCAGATCCTCGACAGAGTTAAAGTCGTACATGGCGTTTTGCGGCTCGGCATGATGCTCCAGGTTGAGCAAGTGTCCCACAGTATGCAGCATCAACCCGGTTAACCGCAAGCGGGTCCGTTCCGGGGACGCTTCATCTCCCCAGAATTCAGGGGAGAGTCGATTCGTCGAGAGGATACCGATGTTCATCACGCGACTGGGGAACGCGAAGGCATAGGAGACCGTGGTGGCTGCCAGCGCGGCATCGGAGACCACCAGCAGAAAAGGAAACTGCCGCTCGATCTTCTCGGTCAATCCCAGACGCAGAAAGTCGAAGGGAGAGTAGGTTGCAGTTGGCACGAGATGAGGGCCGATAAACTCGAAGATCTTCACGTCGACATCCAATTCGTCGACCAGTATGTCTCTCAGCATATCCGCAGCCGCGTCAACTGTGTAAGCCAACGAGGCAGTCTCCCGTCCTTCGACCGGGACCTTCATGATGCCAATGGTATAACGAGCGGACAAACGAACGTGCTCCTGGATTGAGTTGTTCACCGACCCGTCCGTTTCCCAAGCGTTGAGCTAGTTGGTCTCATCCTGCTCCTCCAAAACCGCACCCGTCTGGCGGCGAATGGCCGGAAACAAGACTCTAATGGCGAGCACCCGGAGCCCCGCATAGAGCGGGATCGCCACCAGCGCCCCCAGGACACCGCCGACCGACCAGCCGGCGAAGAGCGTCACGAGCGTCGCCAACGGGGAGATGCCGGTCTGCGGGTGCATGACGTTGGGCGCAATCAGATTGCCTTCAACTTGTTGCAGGACAACGACGAAGATCAGAGAAAATAGCGCTTTATTGGGCGCTTGCAAGAACGAGATGCCGACGATGATAGCGCCCGCGATAAACGGACCGATAAAGGGGATGAATTCGGCCAATCCGGCGATAATGGCCGAGACCAGGGCAAAGTCGACGCCGATAATGAGCAGGCCGACGTAAGCCAACGAACCGATCACGGCCCCCGTGATGGTCGCGCCACGGAAATATCCACCCATCGTGTAGGCCATGCGCTGGAGAACTTCTCCCAGGCTGTCCCGACGCTCGGCCGGGAAGAGGGAAAGCAGGGTCTTACGTGCATCAGGCAAGAGCAAGAGGGTGTAGATCGATATGAACACCACAAGGACGGCGTCAATCAGCGAGGACGAAATCTGGACCGGCAGCGTGGCGAGGGTCGACGCGATATTAGTGACCTGAGAGAGTAACCGTTCGTAAGGTAAGCCGTCCTGTATCCCCAGGCGCTGCTCCATCCATTCGCGGGCCTCTTCCGCATACGTTGGAGCCCGGTCGACGAGTTGCTCGGCTTGATCGACGAGCATAGGAAGGATGATAGCCCCCACCCCGATTACGAACAGTACCAGCACCAGATAGATCAAGATCGTGGCCCAGTTTCGGGGAAGCCAACGTTCCAACCACGTCACCACCGGCGCTAGTGCGCTAGCCAGCGTCACCCCGAGGAACAACACCGCAAGCGGGCGTCGAAAGAACCAGAACAGCGCCAGCACCCCAATCCCAAGAGCCAACGCTCCCGCTCCAGCCGTGATTAGCCAGAGCCATGAACCATGTGGAACCGGCTGGGCAGACGTCTCTGACGCCCGGTTAGCTGAAGAACGATTATCGGTCTCTGACAAGCAGTCTGTCATGGCAAGTTCCTCCCTTGGTTGCGCTTATAATATACTGATATTGTGTACCCCGGTCAGGTCGCATGAACCAGAGATTTTCGTCTCTCATCCAGAGCGGGAATGCTCCGTACCAGGAAGCCGGCAATCACCCCGGCGACGAGGCCGCCAATGTGCGCCCAATACGCAACGCCGCCCGTCTCTGCCGTATTGATGCCCAGGCTGGCTAGTCCATTGAAAAACTGGAGCACAAACCAGGTGCCGACGAAGATGAGTGCGGTGACCCGGGTCACTCTTCTTGAGCCCCCTACGACCACACGCACCCGGGCTTTGGGGAACATCACGACGTACGCCCCCATCACCGCGGCTATCGCCCCACTGGCGCCCAGACTGGGCGTGGTGGATCCCAGGCTGAAGAGAATGTGGAGCGCTGAGGCGGCGAGTCCACCGACCAGGTAGAACGCCAGATAGAGTATGTTACCCAGGGCAGCCTCCACGTTGTCACCAAAGATCCAGAGCGAGAGCATATTGCCGAATATGTGCATCCAACCTCCATGCATAAACATGGCCGTCAATAGGGAGAGAAGGTTCTCCCCGCGCTGGATCTGGGCCGGTACCACGGCGTAAGTTCTGATAAATTGCTCAAGTTGCGATTGACTGAGCGTGATCTGATAGAGGAAAACCAGGATATTTATGCCGATAAGCAACAGGGTCATCCCCTGGATACCGATCTTAGGGCTGTCTTCATCTCCTATGGGAAACATCGCTTTCTCCTTGTGGTTACTGCCTCACACCAGGGCTACGAGAAAACTGGCTGCGCCAGCCATTCCCTGAACATCAACGGACCTCGATGCGAATTGTCTGTACTCCCTCCTCCACGGTGAGCTCGACGACGTGTGGCTCTCGCTCGACCGGAATGACGCTGATGTCGCCACCTCGCTCCAGGCGTGCGACCTGCACCTGGGTTAGATCCTCGATCTGGCCTGTGACACGAAGATCACTGCGTAGGTCTTGCTCGCTGAGGTGACTATTTCGCATGGCATCCCACTGCAGCTCTCCATCCCGAATGAGCACCCGTGCCCGCCCCTTGATCAAGTCGCCAAATGCGTCGGAGCGAAAGGCCAGAGCTGCCAGAAGCCAGTGAATGCCTACCAACGTCACGCTTGCTGCCAGGGTGGGGAAGAAAGGCGCATTGCCGTTGATGGCCCGGCTGATCACCGAGCCGAGGATGATGCTGAGGACAAGATCGAAGGCTGTGCTTTTGCCAAAAAATCGTTTTTCGCCCAGCCGGACGACACCGAGCGCCGCCAGATAGACGATGAGCGTGCGCATCAGTATCTGGGCCACGGTGAGATTGTCCCGCCCCAGTCCCAGGAGTGTCTCTAGCCACACCTCTATGGAGGATAGCATACAGTTACAATTTTCCCTCTCAACATGACAGCGTAGTGAACGAACCCACGGCGATCCGAGTTGCGCGCCGCCTGGGGACACCGACGTTCACGCACGCGACGTGTCGGTGCTCCCAAGCGTAGCCGCTATCTCAGGAGGGCTTGGCCTCCTTCTCGGCCTCTTCGTATCGCTCGAAGAGCTCGTCGAGCTGTTGCTTCGAGGCTTTACGCTCCAACGTGGGGAAGTGCTTCTCTTCCTCTTCCTTCATGTGGTGCCGATTGAGCTCGTCCAGCACGTAGGCCTTGGCGTTGAAAATCTCACTGTCAAGTGTGAGATCCATCAACTCGCGTAAGACGACGCGTCCCACGTGGTGCTCCTGCATGGCCTTGAGCGCCTGCTCGTTGACCTTACCGCCTTCCGACTGCAGGTAGTCAAAGATGGAGGCGTCTTCTCCCACGATGTGTGGGTAGAGCTCCTCGTACAACTGGACACGCAGTTGCTCTCGTTGCTCGGGGTCCTTTACACTGCGCAACTTCTTTCCGAGTTCCCGCTGTTTTTCATGGTCTTTCTTTAGGTGTTGAATGAACTTGTGTGACATATCCGTCCGACCTCCCTTTACAATCTTTACGTATCAGCCAACCCAACATGTTTGTGTATCTTGCCACCTGAGTCTAGAAAAGACCCAGGGAAAGCACGAAGAGAATGAGCGCGATCACCAGAAACAGCCCGAACAGAATTCTGGCGATGCTGGCTGCGCCACGCGCGATCTTTCCGAAGCCCAACAGGGCGGCAACCACAGCGGCTACCAGCGCCACAAGTGCCCAGCCTAACAAACCCATCTCGTAACCTCCTTTAACTACTTTGCACTGATGGTAGACAAAGCAAGGGCTGCACTCAGTCCTCGTCTTTCTCGATCCACTCACCCGCATCGTTTTTCTCGTACTCTTCCTTCACCGCCGACCAGGCCACCTGATGTGCGGTGGCTTCGCGCGATTCGTCACCTTCACGATCCTCGGGATCAGCGTACTGGTCCCACGCGCTGTTGTATGCTCCCTTGTAGATCTCTTGCGCATGTTCCGGTAGGGCAGCCTGCACATCCTCCGGAAGATCGCTCTTGCTATCGTAAGGCATAGTATCCTCCCTAAGAGTTAGGGGACGTACCCTGCGCGCTCGTCGGGAACCCGCAGGGTGTGTCCACAATCCGTTAGATTTTGCCGGATTTGCGCTTGGCCGTCTTGCGAACGTCCTGGGCGCTCTCCTGCGCTTCTTGCTTAACGTCTTGGACGCCCTCTTTCAGCACCTTTTTCGTCTCCTCAAGCGCCGCTTCGCTTTCCTTCCTGACCTCGGCGGCGTGACGTGACAGCTCCTCCTTCGCTTCCTGGACGTGGGTTCGGGCGGACGAGACGACGCTGTCGGCCTCCTGGCGGAGCTCCTCTGCCGTGCGTTGTAGCTGTTTGCGCGTCTCCTCGCCAGATTGCGGCGCCTTGAGCAGCGCCACGCTAGCCCCAACGCCCGCGCCAATCACTAACCCAAGCAAAAACGAGCCAAAGCTACCTTGCTGACTTTTGTGTCCCATTTCAATCTCCTTTCTTGATGTGTAAGCGAACTTCATGACGGTACCTTCCGGTGCCGTCATTAATAACAGGGCAAACGAAGTGGTTCTAAGGCTTGCTAAGGTTGCTCAGCGCCTCCTGGCAATGCTTCCCCAGGTCATCAACCCGGCTGCGTTTGCCTTGTGCGCGGCTAAGCACGTTCTGCGACATTGGCGCGGGTCTTCGCTGACCACTCGCTTCGAAATCCCGGAGGGCAAACGAAGCGGTTCTAAGGCTTGCTAAGGTTGCTCAGCGCCTCCTGGCAACGCTTACCCAGGTCATCAACCCGGCTGCGTTTGCTTTGTGCGCGGTTAAGCACGTTCTGCGACATTGGCGAGGGTCTTCGCTGACTACTCACGCCGAGAAGAAGAACGACGGCCCTCGCTATCTTCATAACGTGCCTCCTTCTCTGTCTCTTTGCCTGAGCATAACGATGATGGTGGTCATTGATCCCCTCGGGATGCCGATTTGACGCGGGCTGTCTCTGGTAACGTTGTTGTCGGTGAAGACCAAGTCGGGTGCTGTCATGATCATTCTCCTGACTCTGTGTCGGATTCGGGGGGTACGGGCTCAAAGGGCGGGGGATCAAGCAACGTCACATTCACGAACGGGGCCATCTGAGGATTCTCAAGTTGCAGGCGGCGTTGGATTCTCTCCCGCAGGCGTGTTTCGAGCACAGCATCGGTAAGCTCTTCTTTATTCTGGCGGCCTCGCTCGACGTAGACGTGGGCCAGCAGCGCGTTCTCACCGTAGGATTTGGAACTGCGAAAACTGGCCTCGACGCCGACCAACCGACCAACGCCGCTCTCCTCCACCACCTCCCGAATAAGCTCGGCGGCCTGGGTGCTGGCGCTGCTGCGCTCCAGGCGCAGAGGATCGGTGAGCTGCCACGTCAACATACCGCCGAGTGCCACGGCGGTCAAGATCAGTGAGGTAAAGAAGAACCTCCGGTTGCCCCGCTGATACCGCACGAGTTCCGTGGTCAACCCCTGCTTGCGAAAGGTCAACGACCCGGCCAGGTTGATGCCTACCAGCTGCAGCAGGAGTTGAAAGGCCGCGTTGGTCACCAAATCCCACTCCCGCATGGCGCTGGCGGCTCCTAACAGAGCCGCCGGTGGCGCCAGGGACGCAGTGACCAGCATGCCGACCGCTGTACCTGAGACCAAACTCGTGCGTTCGGACTGAGTGACATTAAATGCGCCGGCAGCGCCCGCCACCAACGGCAGAAGTATGGCCGCCGTCGAGACGTGTCCCACGCCAGTCATCAGGTCCGTGACCAGATCTTGCTGAAAAATCACGCTGAGTGTTCCGGCTACCACCATCGTGGCCAGAATAGCTAATCCGTACCGCAGCAGCGCTTTTCGCGCGAGGGGGCTGTCGCCCGTCGCCGTTGACAATGCCACGTTCATGGCCGGGCCCGCAAAGGGGGCAATGAGCATCGCAGCGATGAGCAGATAGACCGAATTAGTGAAGAACGCGATCCAGGCGAGCACCGCCCCCGCCCCCGCGTATGCCAGAAAACTACCCAGACTGCCCATGCTCTGAACACTCAGCAGATACACCTCCAGAGGACTACGCGCCTGCAGGTCGCGCAGTACCTCCGGGGCCTCTGAGGCCGGCGGGCGAAAGGTGATAATCTCGTGGGGATAGAGAAGTGCCTGTAGCTCCGTTAGGCTACCCAGCTCGTCCAGCACGTGACCCACGGACCGGTTCTCCAGTACCATCGATACCGTCTCCTGACCCCCGTCCGTTGTTTTTGACGACCACCACGCAGTATTGAGCGCGCCCCACTCCTGGGCTTTGTCCGCCACAGTTTGCCCTTTGCCCGGTGGGACCCTCACGATCAGCTGGCGCATGTGTCCCCTCCTTCAGGCATCCTGCGAATAGATCAGGGCACTATAGGGCGCGATGGAGATCAAACCGGAGGCCGGCAAGCCCTGCGCTTCCTCCTCGCCCGCCTCGACGTCGGCGCTCACTTGATCGGTGTAGTCGTCGGCGTACTCCGTCGCGTGGCTGTCGAACCGCAATGCCCAGCGTCCGGGATTGGGGAAGCCAAACATGTAGTCCTCGACGTGGCGGTTAGCAAAGTTGAGGATGACCATGACGCTGTCGCCCGGCCCACCTTCAGCCCAGCGATGGTAGGCCAAAAGTTTAGCTTCTCGGTCGAGATGGGTGACCTCCACGTGTTGTCCGACCAGACCACGGGTCAAGCGCTCACTGTTGAGGCGCAGATGAATCAGGTCGCGGTAGAGTTGGACCAGGCCCGGCAGTTCCTCCGCGCGACTCCAATCGAGGGGGTCTTGGTCATCAAACCAACGATCTTCCAGGAACTCCTGGCCCTGAAAGAGCATAGGAATGCCGGGCGCCGTCAGGACGAGCGCCGCACCCAAGGTCGATCGCTTTCTGGAGGCCCAGCTCAGCGCGTTGCCGGGCCATATTTCCTCCGGCAGACGGGCTTTACCATTGGCGACCTCGTCGTGAGACTCCGTGTAGATGACCCGATGGAAGGCGCTCTCTCCGAGCCGCGTCACCAACGCGTCGTTGAGCAGACGCATGTCCCGGGCGCTATCCTCCACCTGCGTGAGCACGCCTCGAACCGAACGCGTAAACTCGACGTCCCACTGTGAATCGAAGCCGGCGCCGTCGTCCTCGGTCCCGGTGGTGATCTTCGGGTCCTGCTGCATGTCCTCAGCCACGGAAAAAGCGGAGGGACTCTGTGCCTTGATCTCCTCATTGATCCGCCGCATCGTCCGCCAGCCATCCGGGAGCGCACCGTCTCCGGTTCCGGTGAGGCCCGAGACGTGGCGGATATAGTTCGTGGCATCCCAACGCAATCCGTCGAGGTGATAGGCCTCCAGCCAGGTGAGCGCGTTATCCCGTAGATACTCCCGCACCGGAGCGCGACCGTAGTCGGGCCGCGTCTTGCTCCAGGGGGTCTCGGCGCGCCAGTCATTGTAGAAGTAGATACCACCGTAGTCGTCCTCGTACCAGCCATCAAAGCGCCAGAGGTCCAGATCCCCCGGGCCGAAGTGATTGCCTCTGAATTTCTTAATACTTTTTTCAGCTTTTTTTGATGTTTTC
>CAZCPK010000072.1:0-12387 GCA_964500755.1 uncultured Anaerolineales bacterium | reverse complement strand
CGCCTGCTCATTTATTTTGGCCATCGGCCGTTCAAATACTGTGGCCCTTAACACTGTGAATCACTTGGAGGTAGAGCGACAAGGTAAGCAGCTCACCTTCTATCTCAATGGGCATCAGCTCCATACAATGGAGCGTCAGCTAGGGACAGCCGGTGTGAAAGTGGGGCTTAGACTTTCTGCTGGAGGTCCGGCTTTGCCTATTATAAGTCGCTTCGATAACTTCCGCGTGACGGTGCCGTAGCAGTCACGCTGTCTGATCATTTTCAAGCCGCTTCCGGCGGGCCTGCGTTTGCGCGGGCCCGCTTTATTTGTCTTTCCCGCCGGGCCGTTTATACTCGTGCTTAGCCGTTGTTGCCCCCCAGGAGGTACGCTTTTGTCCATCATCCAGGTGCATAATTTATCCAAGACGTTCCTGACCACCCGTAAGCAAGCGGGCCTGCGCGGTAGCCTGCGCGCGCTCTTCAAGCCGCAGCGCGAGGAGGTTCACGCCGTGCAACACCTCGACTTCGAGGTCGAGGCCGGGGAGCGCCTGGCCTTTATCGGCCCCAACGGCGCGGGCAAGTCGACGACCATCAAGATGCTGGTGGGTATCCTGCACCCCACCGCCGGGAGCGCTCAGGTACTGGGACACATGCCGTGGCGCCAGCGGGAGAAGTTGGCCTATCACATCGGCGCGGTCTTCGGACAGAAGTCGCAGCTCTGGTATCACCTGCCGCCGGCGGACTCCTTCGAACTGCTCTCTCGCATCTACGAGTTGGAGCCCCAGGCGTATCGCGAGCGGCTGGATGAACTGGCCGATCTCTTTGAGATCACTGACTATCTCCACGTACCGGTGCGCAAGCTCTCGCTGGGACAGCGCATGCGCTGTGAGATCGCGGCCTCGCTGCTGCACCGCCCCGACATCGTCTTCCTCGACGAGCCGACCATCGGCCTCGACGTGGTGGTCAAACAGCGCATCCGCGACCTGATCCTGGAGCTCAACGAGCGTGAGGGTGTGACTATTTTCCTGACCTCTCACGATGCCGGTGACGTGGCGGTGCTCTGCAAGCGCGCGATGGTCATCAATCACGGCGCCGTCATCTACGACGGACGTGTCTCACACCTCAAGCGGGACTACCTGAGCACCAAGACGGTCTCCCTGAAGCTGGCGACTCCGTGGGAGGGTCTGGATCTCGCCGGCGTGCGCGTCCTCAAGCATAAGGGCTACGGCGTCAAGCTGGAGGTCGACACCGACGCCATCGCCATTGAAGACGTCGTCGGTCGGCTGCTCGCGCGCTATCGCGTCGCTGACATCACCGTCGACGATCCGCCCATGGAAACCGTGATCACCCGGATCTACGCGGAGGGTGGGGCGCATGCTGCGGGCTAAGCGGAGCCGGTACCTCTTCCTGGCGCGCACCGAGGCCCGGCAGCAGTGGGCCTATCGTGGTGAGATCTTTGCCCGCTCGTTCTCCATGATCCTCTACATGTTTACCTTCGTCGCGCTGTGGAACACGGCCTATCGCGTCAGCGGACAGCGGGAGCTGGCAGGCTACACCCTGGCGCAGATTATCTGGTACCTGGGGATGGCGGAGACGATCACGCTCTCGACCTCCTTCGCCCACGTTGAGATCGCTGAGGCCGTCCGCGCCGGTGACGTGGCGTACGCGCTGACGCGACCGGTGCCGTACCCCTTCTTCCATCTGGCGCGCTCGTTGGGCAATTCGTGGCCGCGCTTCTTCGTCAACCTGGGGATGGCCGTGCTCGTCGTTCTGGTGGCGACGCGCCAGATCGCCGGCGGTCCGGTGAGTCTGGCGGCCTTCTTCCTAATGGCGGCGTTGGCGCTTCTGCTCGACGCCGTGATCTCGGTCACCATCGGCCTGCTGGCGTTCTGGCTCGAGCGGACGCAGCCCGTCTATCTGATCTACCAGAAGCTGATCTTCACCCTGGGCGGGCTCTTCCTGCCGCTGGAGGTCTTTCCTGACGGCTTGGAGCGTTTCGCGCGGTGGTTACCCTTCCAGCTGATCGCTTACGCGCCGGCGCGGGCCTTCGTCGCCTTCGACGCCGTGCTGACCCTGCGGACGCTGGCGGTGCAGCTGTTCTACGTCTTGTTGTTGACCGGCGTCATGTGGGCGGTCTGGCGGCGGGCCCAGCGCCGTCTGGTCGTCCACGGAGGGTGAGCGATGAAGGCCTGGCGACTAATCCAAGGGTACGTGCGACATAATCTGATGTCGGGGTTGGCCTACCGGGGCGCCTTCTTTATCCAGGTCTTCGGTATGATGCTCAATAACCTGATGTTGCTCTTCTTCTGGAAGATGCTCTTCACCAACTTTCCCGCGCTCAACGGTTGGGTCTTTCTGGACGTGGTGACGCTCTACGCCGTCGTCGCTGCCGGCTTCGGCCTGACCGGGATCGTCTTCGGGAACGCGGGTAACGTGGCGCGCATCATCGCCTCCGGCGACCTCGACTACTACCTGGCGTTGCCTGCTGATCCCTTGCTGCATCTCTTAGTTTCGCACATGTCCATGACCGACTGGGGCGATCTCTTCTTCGGCGTGTTGCTCTATCTCGTCGCTGTACCCGCCGCTTGGCAGCGTCTGCCGCTCTTTCTGGGCTTGACGTTCCTGGTCTCCGTCATCTTCGTCAGTTTCAGCGTCATTGTGGGCTCGCTCACCTTCTGGTTGGGGCGCGCCGAGCAGCTGGCGGAACGCCTGCGCCTCTCCCTGCTCAACTTCAGCCTCTATCCCATCGATATCTTTCCCGGCGCGGCTCGACTCGTGCTCTACACTTTGATCCCGTCGGCGTTTGTGGGCTCCGTGCCGGCGCGATTGTTGCGCGCCTTCGACGTCAACTGGTTCCTGCGTCTGCTCGCCTGCGCGCTGATCGTCTCATTGTTGGCGCGCGGGATCTTCTATCGCGGGTTGCGTCGCTACGAATCGGGCAATCTGGTGATGGTGCGTGGTTGAATGTAGGTGTTGTTGAGGAAAACCTGTAGAGGAGGTTTCCTACGACAAGCCGTACCCATCAAAATAAAGAAGCGTTCAAACGTGTTGTATAGGAGGTGTTACGATGGCGAAGACGTACGATCGATCTGCAGCGGACGCGCGTTTAGAGAAAGAGCTTCCCGCATGGACCTTTGAGGACGATCAGCTGGTGCGTACCTACGAGACGCCGGAATGGCGCTTGACGCTACTGTTGGCCCAGGCCATCGGTCTTCTGGCCGAGGGCGCCTGGCATCACCCGGAGCTGGTGTTGAACTACAGCTCGCTGACCGTGCGGCTGCAGTCCCACGACGCCGGCGGCGTCACCGAACGGGACTTCGCGCTCGCCGCGCGCATTGAAGCGGTAGCGACGTGGCAGCCCGACGCGGACGATCCGTTGCCCGGAAATCCCGAGACCTGGATCACCTAGTCGTCGCTCCGTTCACGTTAGCGGTCCTGAGTAAGGCGTCTTCCCTAAGGCTGTGACGTTGTGGATGTGGGGTAAACGTTCAGGTGATTGAATTATGGGACACAGATCGACACAGATTGCACAGATTTTTTCCCTCAAGTGCCAAGTAAGGCGCGTGGATGGCCTCAATCTGTGTGAATCCGTGTGAATCTGTGTCCAATGCTCCCTGGGTCTGAACGGTTACGATGTGGGTAGTGCATAGCGTCACGGCCCCGCTCTGTGGGACAGACTTGTGTTCAGTGTCGGAAGTGTCAAGCACTCACGAGCGTCGCTGTAAGGAAATTCAAATTTTACTTACATCTTGACAATAAGTTCGAGTCACTTATACTGTATCGGGCACCCGGTGTGCTTCGTTTTTTGCAAACACGACATCCTGCAAGCGCAAGGGTCAAGACCTGATCCCTGCATGAGAGGAAGAGAAAAGATGAAAACCAGCGTTACCGCCAGCTTGATGCGGCGGATTAATCGATCCGCTATTCTGGAGCTGATTCGAGAAGAGGGGCCGCTCTCGCGGTCAAAGATCGCTCGGCGGCTGGACGTCAGCCTCCCCACCGTGATGCGCATCGTCGACGAGTTGATGGAAGAGGGATTGGTCTCCAAGGGCGGGTACAGTGAGTCCACGGGTGGGCGTCCACCTTCTCTCGTGACCTTCAACGGGGAATCTTACGCCGTTGTGGGGGTCGACCTGGGTGAGGATAAGATGTTCGGCATGGTCGCGGATCTGGCCGGCAACGTTCAGCACACTCAATTTATGGATCCTGAGAACGACCACGGTCCGGATACCTACGTGGACCAGCTCTGTGATCTGATCGCGAAGTTGCTGGCGGTGTCGCGTCCCGAGGGTCAGGAGATCCGGGGGATTGGGATTGGCGTGCCGGGTGTGACGCTGGTTCCCGAGGGCGTGGTGACCTGGGCGCCTAGCCTCGGCTGGCGGGATCTTCCGCTGCAGAAGCTGCTCTCCGAGCGCTTCCCCAAGGTGCCCGTCTTTGTCGAAAACGACGTCAATCTGGCCGCGTTGGGTGAGCTGGGCTTTGGCGCCGGGCGAGGCGTGCAGAATCTGGTCTCTCTCACCGTCAGCAAAGGAATTGGCGCGGGCCTGATCGTGGGGGGAATGCTCTATCGCGGACAGCATCAGGGCGCGGGCGAGGTCTGCAACATGGTGCCGGGCGTCCGTTTCTTGGGAGAGCGCTACGAGGAATTCGGTGCGCTGGAGACCATCGCTTCGACGTCGGGCATCGTCCGGCGCGCCAGGGAGCTCCTGACGCGCGAAAACCTGCCCCTACCGGAGGCCGACGTAACGGCGGACGTCGTCTTCGCCGCTGCTCGTGAAGGCGAGAAATGGGCGGTGCAGGTGGTCGACGAGACTGTTGACTATCTGAGCATCGCCGTCGCCAACCTGGCCGCGACGCTGGATCCCGAGGTCGTCGTGTTGGGCGGGACGATCTCACGCGATGCGGACCTGTTGATCGATCCGATTTTGACGCGCGTCGAGGGCCTCGTACCCTTCGTCCCCGAGCTCGTTGCCTCACCTCTGGAGCGCCGGGCCGTGATTATGGGCGCCATCATGCTGGTGCTCAATCTGACCACGGGCTACTTCGCGGTCAAGAAGCTGCCCTAGTCTCGATCCGTCCCTTCCACCTCGTCAGTGGTGAGACGAAACCCGCACTTTTCCAGCTGTTCGAGAATACCCGCCGGTGAGGGATACCACTGTCCCCACTTGCGGGAGATGTGCTCGGTCCAGCTGTAGCTCTCAAAAGAGTAAGTTTCCTCGCCCCCATCCTGCCGGGGGATCATGTAGTTGGCCCGCCGGTAGTACTCCTGGTCGAGATAGCCCGCGTCCATCTCCGACATGGCGGCCTCGAGTGTGACTTCGTCGATCTCACCGTAGGTATCCTCAAAGAGCGTGAAATCCAGCGGATAACGGGGGCGGGACGGCGGAGATTCGTCGGGATAGCCGACGGTCAGCTGTACCAGCGGGAAGACGCGCGGCGGCAGATCGTAGGCCGCGACGATCTTGTCGGCGCGGTAGGGTGCGCCGCCCAGGAAGCAGGTGCCCAGGCCGAGGCTCTCGGCGGCGATGACCATGTTCTCCGCCATAAGCGCAGCGTCCTGGACGCCGAAGAGCAGTAGGGAGACGTCGTTGGTGACCACGTCCCAGCCGCGTTTTTCCATAAAACGTCCCAGTTTGTGCGCGTCGACGCAGAGGGTGAAGAGCGCCGGTGCGCCGAAAGGCAGCTTCTCCCCACGTTTGAGCAGCACGCTGTAGAGCTGCGAGGCGAAGGGCGCCTGCTGCCCGGCGCGCACGATGGTCTCGACGCTCTCGTCGCTCAGTGGCGTTTCGCGGTAGCGGCGAATGGAGCGGTGCTTGCGCAGGGTTTCGATCACGGCGTTTGTGTGCATCGGTCATCTCCTTAATGAAGTGGGGATACGTTTGAACGTTATGCTCGTGTGAGAACGTCTTGGATTTCAGAACAACAGCCAGCCGAAGGCGCCCACGTCCCAGGCAAAGTAGGCGATCAGCGCGCCGACCAGAAAGAACACGCAGGCCGTGAGGACGCCGTACTCCGCCGCGCCCAGCGTCGACTCGTGCAGGTACGTGCGGTCCGGGTCCCCGGAGAAGGCGCGGGACTGCAGCGCGATCTCTAACGACTGCGACTTGAGCAGCGCGCCCAGGATGAGCGGGACGGCGACGCGCCCATAGACCTGAGCCTTGCGGAAAGCGCTCATCTCCTGCATCTCCAGGCCTCGCAGTCGCTGCGCCTCGATGATGGTCTCCACCTGTTCCAGCAGCAGCGGGAAGAAGCGTAGTGTTGAGGAGAAGATAAAGGCGAATTTGTACGGCACCCGCGCCCGCACCAGGGCCACGATCATGTTGTTCGTGTCGGTGGTGAAGACGGCGAGCGGCACGACCAGGAGCATGGCCAGCGTCGCGAAGAAAGCGTTAAGTCCGTAGAGCAACCCCTCCAGGGAGAGCGTCAGCCCGCCCACGAGCCACCAGTCGCGGGGCAGCGCGAACAGCGGCGTCAACGCCTCGGCCTCGATTAGACGCAGCACGCCAACCTGGTTGAAGAAGCCGTGGAAGACCAGGAGCATGACGCCCAGCACCGTCATCAGGCGCAGCGTGGTGCGGATGTACTGCCATTTGACGCCGGCTGCCAGGGCCAGCGTCCCCATCAACAGGGCGAGTAGCCCGTTGGCGATGGGGCTCTGCCAGACGAAGGCGATGGCGGTGACGCAGAACATCAGAAAGAGTTTCGGGCGGAAGTCGAGCCGCGTGAAGAAGGCGTCGCGGTCGACGATGCGCTGGCGGATCAGTAGACTCATCCGCCACCTCCGGCAGGGAAGCAGGCCGCGACCTCGCGGGGGGTCAGGTTGGGGTGGGTCCTACCCTCCGCGTCGTGGCAGAGCGCCTGGGAGAGAAGGACGGCCTGCGGCGGTGTGAGATAGGTCTCGCGCAACAGCGCCGTCTCGTGGTAGGCCTGCCGGATAGGCGCATCGAGCAGTAACGTGCCTTTGCCCATGACGACGACCCGCTCCGCGTAGTCTGGCATCAAGTAGAGGTGGTGGGTGATGACGATGACCGTCTTGCCCTGCTCGTGGAGGCGTTTGCTCAGCTCCAGGATGTAGCGCGCGCCCCGGTAGTCCTGGCCCGTGGTCGGCTCGTCGAAGATGACGATCTCCGGCTGCGTCGCCAGCACGGCGGCGATGACGACACGGGCGCGGTCGCCCCGGGGCAGCGAGAGCGGGTGGGCGTGACGGTGTTCCAGCAAGCCCATGCTGGTCAGGCTGGCGACCATGCGCCGCTCGATCTCGTCCTGGGGATGGCCCAGATTACGGAGCGCGAAGGCCACCTCATCCTCTACGCTCGCCGTAAAGATCTGGTGATCGGGGTGCTGACCCACGTAGCCGATCTTCTGCGCCAGCTCGGCGACGGCGAGGGTGCGCGTATCCTCGCCGTCGATCCACACGTTGCCGGCGGTCGGCGTCAGTAGCTTGACGAAGTGCTTGACCAGTGTCGACTTCCCGGCGCCGTTCTGCCCGATAAGGAGGAGGTATTCGCCCCGTGCCACGTCGAGCGAGACGTCGATCAGCGCCCGGGTCCCGTTCTCGTACGTGTAGCTGACGTTCTCCAGTGAGAGGAGCGGCGGCGTATCCCCGGCTCTCGGGCGGATAACGGGGTGGGAGCAGTTAGCGCACGTCATGGGCAGTTTTTGCAGCAGCGCGCGTCCCTCCGCCATCTCGACGGGTAGCTGGGGCACCGGCGTGCCCTGCTGGCTGATCATATAGAGGGTGTGTGTGACCTGCGGGGGGCGCAGATCGTGCGCCTCCAGCTGCTCGACCTGGGCGTAGATTTCGGCGGGGGGGCCGTCGGTGACTAACGAACCGTCGTCGAGTAGCAACACCCGGTCGGCGTATTGCGCCAGCTCCTCGGCGGCGTGACTGGCCATCAGGATCGTGATCCCCAGCTCGCGGTTGAGCTCCCGAACTGTGGCGAAGACCTCCTCGGCGCCCATGGGATCCAGCTGGGCGGTGGCCTCATCGAGCACTAGCAGCTCGGGTGCCATCGCCAGGGCGGCGGCGATGGCGAGGCGCTGCTTCTGTCCCGCCGAGAGCTCCTGAGGATGTCGGCGCTCCAACCCGTCCAGGCGCACCCTCTCCAGGACGCGCGGGACGCGCGCGCGGATCTCGTCACGGGGTACTCGCAGGTTCTCCAGGGCGAAGGCGACCTCGTTCTCCACGGAGGTCGTCACCAGCTGGCTTTCGGGATCCTCGAGCACGATCCCCACGTGCCGGGCCAGGGCGCCGACCGGATGGGACAGCGTGTCCAGTCCGGCGACGGTGAGCCGCCCGAAGAAGCGCCCGCCGTGAAATTGGGGAACAATGCCGTTGAGCGTCTGACAGAGCGTGGACTTCCCGGCGCCTGTCGGCCCGATCAGCCCTACGAACTCCCCGCGCTCTAGCGTCAGGTTGAGATCGTGAAGCGCCGGTTGGGTTGCCTGCGGATAGATGTAGGATACGTTATCGAAGCTGACGAGATTCTCTTGCGTCATAGCTCTGTATGCACCTCGTACCTGCTTTGTTACGTCGTATGCGGCTTGCAAACCGTGGGGCTATCTGCGACCCAACTACTTATCATACCTGGTTTTGGAAAATTGGTTAGTGTACGTCCGTTGTGGATTTGGATTGCATTCACTGACGGACCTCACTTCTTTTCCGAATCATCAGCCTCGGTGTAAAAGTATTACAGGCTCTTTTGGACTTCGCAGGATCAGACCGAAAACTTACCCACGGACTTCACAGATTTACACAGAAAATAGAAAATCAGTGAAAATCCGTGCCATCTGTGGTAAAAATTTACAATCTTTTTTGGGCCACCCGGCGAAATTCCAGAGACCCATGTTACATTGTCATCCCTGCCATGAAGGTTATAATCGTGGCGTACCGAACTGTGACATATGTCGCTGGGACGTACACCGGGGAACGGTTCATCTGGGCGGTTCCCCGTTAACCACCTATCGATCTCTTTTGAAAAGGAGTGACCTGTCATGCAATGGGAACAACTGACCGCTACTGACTTCGCTGCTGCCGTCGAGGAGAGCGAGCGGGTCTGCGTCGTCGCCTTCGGCGTGGTGGAAAAGCACAGCGAGCATCTTCCGCTGGGCACCGACTACCTCAACGGACACCGCATCGCCAGCCTCGCCGCCGAGCGCGAGCCGGCGGTCGTCTTTCCACCCTTCTACTTCGGACAAATTTACGAGGCGCGCTGCTTTCCCGGCACCATCACCATCCGCCCGCGCTTGTTGATGGAGCTGGTGCAGGACGTCTTCGACGAGATCGGGCGGAACGGCTTCGAGAAGATCGTCGCCTTCTGTGCCCACGGCGGCAACGTCCAGTTCCTGCAGTTTATGGCCCAGGTCCAGCTCTGGGAGGAGAAGCCCTACAGCGTCTACGTGCCGCCCATGGGACCGCTGCCCGAGGATCAGGAGACGTGGCAGGCGCTCTTCAAGACTGAGGTCTACGGTCACGGTGGGGAGATGGAGACCGGTCTCTCGTTGGTCCATCACGAGGAACTGGTGAAGCTGGACCGTGTACCCGAGGAGCCCGCCCTACCGCTGGGCCGCCTGGAGCACCTGCCGCCGCTCTTTACCGCCGTCAACTGGTACGCCAACTATCCCGATCACTACGCGGGCGACGCCCGCCCGGTGACGCACGAGCAAGCCGAGGGCTTCCACGCGCTGGCGGTCAAGACCCTCGTGACCTACATCGCGGCGGTTAAGGCCGACGATGTGGTGCCCGGGCTGCACCGGGAGTTCTACGATCGCGTCAAGGGGATCGGAAAGTAGAGATGCTTCGGCGCCGGGGGTTCGAGAGAGCCCCCGGTTTTCTGTATGGGGAGTGTGCCTGAGAGGTGTTTGTCAAGATGAGCGAATCTTTCCCTGAGGCCGTGGACGTTCCCGCCGTGACCACCGCCCAGATGCGGGTCGTGGATCGGCTGATGGTGGAGACGTACGGTATCACGTTGCTGCAGATGATGGAAAACGCCGGGCTCAATCTGGCCCGTCTGGCTCGGAGCCGCTTCCTGGCGGGAGATCCGCGCGGCAAGTCGGTCGTCGTGTTGGCGGGGCGGGGTGGGAACGGCGGCGGTGCGCTGGTCTGTGCGCGACGCCTGCACGCCTGGGGCGCCGACGTAGAAGTTCTTCTTGCGCGGTCGAGCGACGCCTTTGCCGGTGTTCCGGCGCACCAACTGCGTATCTTGCAGCGTATGGACGTGTCATTGCGAACCGTTGTGCCCGCATCCATCGCCGCCGCCGCGTTGATCGTCGACGGGCTGATTGGGTACAGCCTCTCCGGCGCGCCCCGGGGGGCGGTTGTCGACCTGATCCGCTGGGCCAACGGACACTCCGCGCCCATTCTGGCCCTCGACGTGCCCTCGGGCGTCGACGCTACCACGGGCCACGCCTGCGAGTCGGTCATCCAGGCCGCGGCTACGCTGACCCTGGCGCTACCTAAGACGGGGCTTCGATCGTCGGAGGCTGCAGCGAACGTGGGGGAGCTCTACCTGGCGGATATTGGCGTGCCGCCGGACCTCTACGCCCATCCCGACGTCGGTCTGGCGGTAGGGCCGCTCTTTGCGCGCTCGGAGATCCTGCGCCTGAGTTGAGATAGAGGACCGCCGCCTATGGCGCGATGGTCCTCACTTCCTCTTTGCTTCCTTCTACCTAACAGCCGTCTACTTCACCAACAACACCGGAACCTCGACTCTGCCCAGGAAAGAGAGGAGTGCGTCCTCTTGAAGGATCTCCGGGCGGTTGGGCATGACCAGGGTCGCGTGGGCTTCGGTCCGCAGGCGCTGGGCCAGCCGGGGCGCCGTGGCGTGAGTCAGCGTTCGATAACGGATCCGTACCTCCTTTTCCTTCAGGAGCTCCTTGACCTTGCTGCGTAGAACAGCGTCCTGCTCCTCACCATCCGGCAAGAGCAGGACGGTGAGAAGATCCGTGCGGTCTTTGAAGAAAAGGGTGGCTGTTGAGAGCGCCCGTTTGGCCGCCGGCGAGCCGTCGTAGACGACGAGCGCCGGTGGATTTAGCTCTTGCCCCTCCTGTAGCAGCAGGATCAGCTCAGGCATCTCTTCCAGGATCGCGAGGGCTGTGGAGCCCAGCTGGCCGATCCGGGCCTCGGACCAGCCCAGCTTCCCCATGATCACCAGATCCGCTTCGGCGGCCTCCTCCAGCAGTTCCTTGGGTACGGCGCCGCGCCGCACGTGGAAAACGCCCCGGAGTTGGCGGCGCCGGGTTACCAGCGTGAACGTCTGTTCGGCGCGCCGGGCGTGGACCTGGATCTGGCGGTGGATCTCTACACTGTTCAACTGCCGGCATCGTGCCGAGAAGCAACCGATCTCGCGGGAGAAGGGCAGCTCGGCCAGACGCAGCAGGTTGATGTCCTCCACGTACGTTCCGTTGAGTTCGGCGTCAAAGCGCTGGGCCAGCTCGGCAGCGATCCTCAGCGCGGCCAGACTGTGGGGCGACCCATCCAACGCGACCAGGATCTGACGGATGGAGCGTTCACTCACTTGCCGGTTCACGCTTATCCCTCCTTCTGGTCTGATTCGCTGAAGGCTTGCCGCTTCTCGGCCAGTTCGCGGAGGCGACGTTGCACGCGGTAGTTGACGGAGCCCTCGGGATAGTTCCCTTCCTCGTCCGGTTCGCCGGCTGGGACGCCGGTGAGCAGCTCGATGCCCTCGTCGATGGTGTCGACGGTGTAGATGTGGAAGTCGCCGTTCTCCACGGCTTCGACCACGTCGTGGCGCAACATCAGGTGTTTGACGTTGGCGCTGGGAATGAGCACACCCTGGTCGCCGGTGAGGCCGCGAGCTTCGCAGATGTCGAAGAAGCCCTCGATTTTCTCATTGACGCCGCCGATGGCCTGTACTTGCCCGTGTTGGTTGACCGAGCCGGTGACGGCCAGCGACTGCTTGATGGAGACGTTGGCGATGGCGGAGAGCAGCGCGTAGAGCTCGGCGGAGGAGGCGCTGTCTCCCTCGATGCCACCGTAGGATTGCTCGAAGACGAGGCTGGCGGAGAGGGAGAGGGGGTACTCCTCGGCGTAGCGCGCGCCCAGGAAGCCGGAGAGGATCAGCACGCCCTTTGAGTGGATAGGCCCGCCCAACTCTACCTCACGCTCAATGTCGACCACCTCCCCCTTCCCCATGCGGGTGCGGGCGGTGATGCGAGTGGGGCGCCCAAAGGCGAAGTTGCCCAGCATGATGACGGAAAGCCCGTTGATCTGCGCGGGGGTTTCGCCCTCGGTGTCGATGAGCACCGTGTCGCGCAGAATTGCCTCTTGCATCCGCTCGCGGATGCGGTCGGCGCGGTAGATCTGGGCGTCGATGGCTCTTTGGACGTCCTCGGCCGTGATGACGTCCCGTTGGGCTTCGCTGGCCCAGTAGTGGGCCTCGCGCAG